>NZ_JBLBUE010000036.1:0-27675 GCF_047290655.1 Alteromonas sp. AMM-1
CAAAACGGGCAGCGGCGGGTACAGATGTCACCTAGAATCATAAAGGTGGCGGTACCGTGATTAAAACATTCTGCAAGGTTAGGGCAGCTGGCTTCTTCACACACCGAATGCAGATTGTTTTTGCGCAGTGTTTGCTTAATGTGGTCGATTTTATCGGTAGTACGTGGCAGCTTGATCTTGATCCACTCAGGCTTGCGTAACATCTCTTCCTTTTCGGTAGGAATGATAGTTACCGGAATGTGTTTGACTTTCTGATCATCACGGAGTTTGACCCCGGCTTTTGCTTTTACGTTACTCATTAAAGCCTTCTATTGTTTGTGTAGTCTCAATGGCTAACTCAGCCAATAAGTATTTCAGCAAGACCGCGCCGGCTTCATCCAGCGAATCCGGGCCACCCAGTCTGGCACAGTCAGTCATTTCCATGCCGGCGTATCCACAAGGATTAATGCGCAGAAACGGTGCCAAATCCATATTCACATTCAACGCCAGGCCATGAAATGAACAACCACGGCGTATGCGTAATCCCAACGAACAAATTTTTTGGCCGTTAACATACACACCTGGTGCGTCAGGGCGTGCATTGGCGGTGATGCCATACTCAACAAGCGTTGCTACCACGGCATTTTCCATCGCCGTAACCAGTTGTCGAACGCCTAACTTGCGCCGGCGCACATTCAGCATTAAATACACCACCTGCTGACCCGGACCGTGATAGGTAACCTGGCCGCCACGATCTACCTGTACGACCGGAATGTCACCAGGCATAAGCACATGCTCAGCTTTACCAGCCTGACCCTGGGTGAACACCGGATCGTGCTCAACCAACCAGATTTCATCCTGGGCGTCGTCGTTGCGTGTGTCTGTAAAACTCTGCATCCGTTGCCAGACCGGTTCATAAGACTGTCGTCCTAACTGGCGAATGATCACCGTGTTTTCGCCCATGTATTACAGTACAACCCTGACTAATTCTAATTTTGCCAGTTCTTTATACAAGGTTTCCATGTGTTCTTTACTGGTACAGGTAACCTGTACGGAAACCGAGTGATAGTTGCCTTTAGAACTGGGCTTAACTGTTGGGGCATAGTCGCCCGGTGCGTGTATCTGCAGGCACGCAACAACGTGATTCGGCAAATCTTCGTGGGCCACGCCCATAACTTTAAACGTCTGAACTGTTGGAAAATCTAACAATTCGTCGAAGCGAGTGTCCATGACGAATACCTCAAAAGTGAAAACCAGCGGATTGTATCAATTTGACAGGCTTGAAGCCAGATTTGGCGTGCGTTAAATACGCACGCCGGGGTGTAAAGTGGTGAGTTGAATGCTGGATATAGCTAGTCGTCTAAGCCGAGTTTTAGCGACACAAAATCCATCATGCGATCGAACAAACCGCCTTCGTTTACTTCGTGTAGAGTTACCAGCGGGTAAGTTGCTACATCTTCGCCATCTAACTGAATATATAGCTTACCGACAACCTCTCCCTTGGCCAGCGGTGCTTCCAGTTTACGGTCTATTTCAAAGTTAGCTTTCAGGTTATCAACCTGGCCGCGTGGGATGGTAATTGGCGTAGACTGATTTATGCCTAAATCCACTGTGTCGCGGTCGCCCATGTAGATACGGTGGGCAACAAAGCTTTCGCCAGCCTGGTAAGGGGTAACTGTTTCATAAAAGCGGAAACCATAACGCAACAGCTTTTTGTTTTCTTCTTTGCGTGCGCGTTCACTTTCGGTACCCATTACTACAGACACTAAGCGCATATCACCCTGATAAGCCGATGTGATCAGGCTGTAACCTGCATCTGAAGTATGTCCGGTTTTAATCCCATCTACGTTCAGGCTTTTATCCCATAACAAGCTGTTGCGGTTGTACTGCTTGATTCCGTTATAGGTAAATTCTTTTTCGCTGTAAATGGCGTACATGTTGGGTGTTTCTTCAATTAACGCCCGGGATAAAATGGCCATGTCACGCGGTGTGGTATAGTGATCAGCATCGTGTAACCCGTGGCTATTGGTGAAGTGACTTGCGGTCATGCCCAGGCTGGCAGCGTGTGCATTCATCATGTTGGCGAACGCACTTTCAGACCCTGCAATGTGCTCCGCCATAGCAACACAGGCGTCGTTACCCGACTGCACGATAATACCGCGCAGCAAATCGCTGACTTTTACGGTTGTGCCTACTTCAATGAACATTTTGGACGAGTCCGGAAAGTTCTTAGCCCAGGCGTTTTCGGTAATTTTTACCTCGTCATTAAGACTGATATTACCGGCCTGAATTTCTTTGCCAATTACGTACACTGTCATGATTTTGGTTAAACTGGCCGGTGCCAATTGCATGTCTGCATTCTGGTCTGCAATGATGTGGCCTGTTTCATAATCCATCAGGATAAACCCTGAGGCAGCTACGCTGGGCGCAGGTGGAATGACAACGGCCGCATTGGATGCGGAACTGGCAAATAGACTCAGTGCCATCAACGCTGATGACAAGAAAGACGGTTTAGCGCGCGTTATTTTATTGTGCATGGTGTTACCGTTTTTTTAGTTGGAAAGGAAGAATATAAAACTCCGGCATTCTAACGTATGCCAGGGTGTTGGACTAGGGCAAGTGAAAAAAGTTTAATTAACCTTTCTGTGCTGCAAATTCACTGGTTGTAGGATTAACGCCAACAATTTCAGCGTTTAGAGTGTCGCCTCAATGGTGTATGCGCCTGGATAGCCATTCTTTTTTAACTCGTCCAGTAGCATTTGCAACTGAAACCGGTCAGTGAGTGGGCCAAGCCTCAGACGGTAAATGTCGTCTATCAGTGGTACCTGCGCAGGCACCTGATAGAGGCTGGACAGGCCGTCAGACAGTTGCTTTGCGCGCTTACCATCTGATAAAGCCGCCACCTGAATGTAATATCCCTTGGCGATGTCTGAGCCGGGAGTAGTCACTGCGACAGGAGCTGACCCGGCAGGGGCAGATACGGCATCAGTAGTCTGAGTAGGCTGCGGTGTTTGGGTTTGCGTCATCAGGTTGGCTTTGTCGGCCGCTTCACTGGCAATGTGTAAATCAGACTCGTTGGGCAACTGTCCCGCATACAATGCATAAGGCACCGGTGGCTCGTTACCCACTGTAACCATGTTTTGTTTATCAACGTAGATCACTTCCAGTTTAACACTGGTGGTACCGTTATTGTGATAACCCAGTTTTTTGGCTGCAGCGTAAGATAAATCAATTATCCGATCAGAATGAAATGGGCCCCGGTCGTTTACGCGAACAATAACCGATTCCTGATTACTGAGATTAGTTACACGCACATATGACGGTAACGGCAGGGTTTTATGTGCTGCCGTCATGGCAAACATGTCGTAAATTTCGCCGTTGGAAGTGAAATGGCCGTGAAACTTTTGTCCATACCAGGATGCATTACCTGTTTGCACGAAACCTTTGCCGGTTGTCATTGGCTGATAGCGTTTGCCAAACACCTCATAGGGCAAGCTGTTTTGTTCGCGATAGGGTTCGTAGCGCGGCTCAGCATCAACCATCTCGGGCTCGGTATACTCAAAGTCAGGTGCAGAATCTACCGCTCGCGTATAACGCGATGGTGCCTGACAGGCCGTTAGCCCGCTGATAACTAAAACCCAGAAACAAACCGACGTGAACTTTTGCATTTAGCGCGACATTAAGCGTTTTTGTGTGCCGATACCCATTAGAATGCCAAATCCCGCTAATAAAGTCACCATGGACGTGCCGCCATAACTCACTAAAGGCAGAGGAACGCCTACTACGGGTAATATTCCTGACACCATACCCATGTTCACAAACACATATACGAAGAAGGTGAGCGTGATACTGCCTGCCAGTAGCTTACTGTAAGCATTCTGCGCGCGCACTGCCAGCATCAGTCCGCGCACAATGATAAACAGGTAAATAGCCAGCAGCAGGATCACACCGGTCAAACCAAATTCTTCGCTGAATACCGCAAAAATAAAATCGGTATGACGCTCGGGTAAGAATTCCAACTGACTCTGTGTTCCCTGTAGCCACCCCTTGCCATGTAAACCACCCGAACCAATGGCAATTTTTGACTGAATAATGTGATAGCCGGAACCGAGTGGGTCGCTTTCCGGATTAAGAAACGTAAGTACCCGCTGTTTTTGATATTCCTGCATCAGGAATATCCACATGATTGGTAAAAACGCGCCGCCCAGTGCTGCTACCATTCCAATGAGTTTCCAGCTCATTCCGGCGAGAAAGATAACAAAAATGCCAGAACTGGCGATGAGCAGCGAGGTGCCAAGATCGGGTTGTTTTGCAATCAGAATGGTGGGCACCACTACCAGCACAAATGCGATAACGATTTGCGATAACGTAGGCGGCATGGTGTATTTACTGATGTACCAGGCAATCATCATAGGAACTGCCAGTTTCATAGCCTCTGAAGGCTGAAAGCGAATAAAACCCAAATCCAGCCAGCGCTGCGCGCCTTTGCCTATATCGCCAAACAATAAAACTGCGACCAGCATAAGAATACCGGCCCCGTAAATGTAAACACTCAGTCGCCGAAACGCTAACGGGGGGACTTGTGCCAGCACAAACATCACCGAGAGGGCAATGCCGAGTCGAATTACCTGGCGGTTGATCAGGCCCATATCCTGGCCGCCGGCAGAATATATTGTGATCAAACCCACACCCATTAATACCAGTAGTCCAAGTAACAACGGAATGTCTATGTGCAGGGATTGCCACAGTGACGATTGACGCTCATTGAGTGTTGTTTTTTTCATCATATCAGTTGGCTTTCACTGCTTTGGGATACTTTATGGCTTCTGGGTGTAAACGGAAAAATTCATCCATCATGATCCGGGCAATGGGGGCGGCGTTTGAACTGCCGCCGCCGGCATTTTCCATTACCACAGCCACGGTGATTTCCGGATTTTCGTAAGGCGCGAACCCTACGTACATGGCGTTGTCGCGCAATCTTTCGTCTATTTTCTTAGCATCGTATTTTTCATTCTGCCCGACTGAGAAAAGCTGAGCTGTACCCGTTTTACCTGCTGCAGTATAAGTTGTGCCCACAAAAGCCGTTCTGGCAGTACCGTGCTCGCGGTTAACCGTGCCGTACATGGCATCCAGTACGATTTCCCAGTTGTCCTGATTGTTGATTTCAATCGGGCGCAATGACTTTAGTGGCTCCAGTTCTACGTCGCCACCAGGCTGGTAATAACCGCGTAAAATCTGTGGAACAAACCGGGCGCCGTAATTCACCAGTGCGTTCATGGCATGTACCAGTTGAATAGGCGTTGTGGTCCAGTAGCCTTGTCCAATACCAACTGATATTGTATCGCCGATGTACCAGGGCTGATTATAACGGGCTTTTTTCCAGCCACGGCTGGGCATGTTGGCGTCGCTTTCTTCGTACAAATCGATGCCCGTGTAGTCGCCAAAACCAAATTCAGACATGTAATCGCTGATGAGATCAATGCCCATCTGATAGGCGAGTTCATAGTAGAACGTGTCGCAGGACATTTCTATTGACCGTGTGACATCTACTTCGCCATGCCCCCATTTTTTCCAGTCACGCCAAACGTGACTGACATTCGGTAATGAATATCGTCCGTTATCATTAATTTTAAACGACTTATCAATGGTGTCTGTTTCCAGACTTAGCAGTGCTAATAAGGGTTTTACCGTGGAAGCCGGGGGATATTGCCCTTGCGTCGCGCGGTTAATCAACGGCCTGTCCGGTGAATTCAGCAGGTCGGCATAATTTTTACGGCTAATACCATGCACAAACAGATTCGGGTCGTAACTGGGGTTTGAATACATCGCCAGAATGCCGCCAGTGTGAGGGGAGGCCAACACAACCGTTCCGCGCTGGCCTTCCAGTGCCTGTTGTGCAGTTTGTTGCAGGCGAATATCAATGTTCAGCACTATGTCGCGGCCTGGCTCGGGTGGATCAACATTCAGCGTGCGGATAATGCGCCCCTGACTGTTTACTTCAACTTGTTGAAAGCCTACTTTCCCATGCAGAATATCCTCGTGATATTTTTCAATACCGAGCTTGCCTATGTCGTAGGTGGCAGCATAGTTGGCTTCTAATCCGGCTTCTTTTATTTTTTGCAGATCTTTTTTGTTAATTTTGGCTACGTAACCCAATACATGCGTGAGTAAATCGCCGTAGGGGTAAAAGCGCGCTAAACGGGCTTCAATAGACACACCGGGAAACAGATGGCTTCGACTGGCAAAGCGGGCGACTTCACCCTCGGATAAACGGGCGCGCAGTGCCACGGGTTTGAACCGGCGCTGGCCTCTTAAGGCCTGACGAAAATCATCAATTTCTTCATCCGTGATCCCCATCAGGACCTGCAGTTCTGACAGCGTTTCATCCAGGTTTTTTACCTGTTCAGGGATCACCTCCAGGTTATAAACCGGGCGGTTCTCTGCCAGTAAAACACCATTTCTGTCGTAAATCAGTCCGCGGTTGGGGGCAATTGGCACTACTTTAATACGGTTGCCATTTGAGCGCGTTTGATAGTCTTCAAAGTGTTTAACCTGCAGGTAGTACAAATTGCTTACTACCATACCTAGCAGCGCAATAACAATAAGCGCTGCAATAACAGAACGGCGTGCAAAGAGATTGGCTTCTGCAGTGTGATCGCGAATTGTCTGGCGCTTAATCGGCATAACTTACTCGCGGTGATAGGGATGGTTTTGGGTAACCGACCAGGCCCGGTAAAGCGCCTCGGTTACAATAATACGTACCATGGGGTGTGGCAGAGTGAGTGCCGAGAGTGACCAGCGTTGTTCGGCAAGTGCACAGCATTCTGGTGCCAGCCCTTCGGGGCCGCCGATCAGTAAACTCACGTCCCGACCATCCATTTTCCAACTATCAAGTTGTTTGGCAAGGGCAGGGGTATCCCATGGACGACCGGTCACTTCCAGGGTAACCACTTTGTGGTTTTTACCAATCGCGGCCATCATGGCTTCGCCTTCTTTTTGAAGAATGCGCTTAATGTCGGCATTTTTGCCGCGTTTCCCCGGCGGAATTTCGACAAAGCTGACCGGCATATCCGCAGGAAAACGACGCAAAAACTCCTGGGTGCCCGTTGTCACCCAGTCTGGCATTTTGTTTCCCACTGCAATAATCTGAATGCGCACGGCCTGCTTACTCCCTGGGCAGGGGGGATTAACCCCAGAGTTTTTCTAACTGATAAAAATCCCGCGATTCATCTTGCATGATGTGCACAATAATTTCGCCCAGGTCTACCAGTACCCAGTCACCGGTTCCTTTACCCTCAACGTTTAACGGCGGGTGTCCCGCACGCTTGGCTTCGAGTTGCACGTGTTCGGCGATGGCGCTTACATGGCGCTTTGAGTTACCAGAACAAATGATCAGGGTGTCGGTGATTGTTGATTTACCTTTAACGTTAAGCTCAACAATATCACGACCTTTCATGTCGTCAATTTTGTCGATTACGAAGGCTTTGAGTTGCTCGTGTTGCAAAAGTTCTCCTCACAAGTGCCTATCCGGCACGGTATAACTGATGTGTTTCAATATAGTGTAAGACATCGGGATGCAGCCAGTTTAATGCTGCGTTATTGTTCTGGCCATCCTGACCAAGTGCGCTGCGCAATTGCGTAGACGACACTGAATAATCCTTACTATGGGTAATGTAAACCCTGCCGTGTTGCATCTGATGCAACTTGTCTGGCGATGTTACTAGCCTTGGTGTTAACCACGCCTGTAGTTCAGCCGACAGTTGCCCGTTGTCGGACGGACGTTTCATGACCACAATATGGCAGTATTCAGTGAGTTGCTGCCATTCGTACCAGGACGGCAGATTATACAGCGAATCTTCGCCCAGCAAAAAGCAGATTCCGGTTTGCGGCGCTCTCTGTCTTAAATAGGCCAGGGTTTTTACCGTGTAATTGGGTGCTGGCAATTCAATTTCAATCGGTTCGATATAGAGTTGCTCGGCTTGCTGACTTGCCAGTGAAAGCATTGCTAAGCGGTGTGTTGTGGTCGTTTCCGGTGCGATCTTGTGCGGTGGCACGTTACATGGCAGCAACCCCAGTTTTTCTACACCAATTTCATTAATGGCATCGAGTCCGGCGAGGATATGGCCCTGATGTGGCGGATTAAACGTACCGCCTAACAATGCAATCATCAGACAGCCATTTCCGTATCGCTTAACGGCATGTGTAACAATGGCACTCCGGCAAAAAGTAAACACAGGTGGGCGAGTTTGATATAAGGACGTACCACTGATTCTTGCTTAAACAGAAAATCTGCCTGGGTAAGCTGATCGCCAATGCGCGTTAATTGTTCGCTGTTCAGTCGCTTTAACGCCTGCTGATAAAAGCCTTGGCGATTTTGCCAGATCCCAAATTTTTGCCACACAATTGGCTGTCGGCTTTGCTGCAACTGACACACATTCCACAAGGTTTGCCATTCGCGGATCAGCGCCCAAATAATAATATTTGGCTCAATGCCTTCCGACTCAAGTCGATAGAGCATTTTTACACATCGCTCCTTATCGCCCTGTAGCATTACATCGACTAACTGAAACACGTTAAAACGCGATTGATCAACCAAAGCCTGACTCAGTTTTTGTTCGTCAATTTGCTTATCGGGGTAGGCCAGAATGAGCTTTTCGATTTCCTGAGCACCCGCCATCAAATTGCCTTCACAAAAATCCGCCAGCATTTTTACGCAACCAGGCGTGAACTGAAAACCGGCTTGTTGTAAGCGTCTTGACAGCCAGCCGGATAAGGCGTTGCCTTCCAGCGGATAGCAAAGGGTAAATGCCCCAATACTATCAAGCGCTTTGAACCACTTGGTGCGTTGTACATCTTTTCCGATTCGGGGGCCGTGAATAATCAACAAGGTATCGGGCGACAGGTTTGCAGCAATGTCTGTAAGTAGTCCTGCGCCTTCGGTTCCGGGTTTACCGGTAGGTAACTCCAGTTCGATTAGCGTGCGGTCGGCGAATAGCGACATCGCTTGAGTGGCATCGAGGAGGGTGTTCCAACTGAAGTCGGTATCCGCTACCAACACTGTGCGTTCAGTAAATCCCTGCTGTTTGGCCTTGCTGCGTAGCGCTTGTAATATTTCAAATTTTTGCTGCGGCTCATCACCAAAAATCAAATAACACCCCCTGAACTCGCGTTCCAGTGTGGGGATGAATTTGTCGGGGAAAATTTGCATTGATTGCGAGAGCCTATAGCTGACCGGATAGCATACGAATAATACGATCGGCTGCTTCTGTACGCATTTCACTTAACACCAGGTTAAGTTCGCGGGATTTTGCCAGCACCTGCTTGGGGTCATCCTGATATTCCCGCAACACTTCGAACTGTTGTGACAGCTGACGTCCATCGGGAAAAGTAGCACTGAATCGAACGCCATATATGAGCTCGTATTCTGCAACCTGACCGGTTGCAAATACCGACAGTAATCGCCTGTCGAGTTTTTCCGGTTGCAGCGTAAGTGTGATTGTAGTGGCTGATTCGCTTTCGAGTGCCGTGCTGCCGCTGTTAATCTGGTACACCTTCATGCGTGCCAGTACAGATTTTTCCAGAGGCGCAGTTTGCTTACCAGCGACAACCTGCACATAACTGCTGCCAACGGGTAAGGTTTGCGCATTGCGTAAATGAAACCCACAGCTGGCGGTAACTAACGTTACTGCCAGTGTGAAAATAAATTTTATGGAAAAAAGACGGCGCATTAGTTCGCCACAATGTTAACCAGTTTACCTGGTACAACAATGACCTTGCGGATTGTTTTACCTTCTGTAAACGGCTGAACATTTGATTGTGACAGGGCCAGTGCTTCTACGTCTTTATTCGACGCTGTAGCCGGTACAGTTAACTTGGCGCGTACTTTTCCGTTCACCTGTACAACAATCAGCTTTTCATCTTCCACCAGCGCTGCCTTATCTGCAACTGGCCATGGTGCTTCTTCTATGCTGTTGCTATGCCCAAGTTGTTGCCATAAATAATGACAGATGTGTGGGGTAATCGGGTTAAGGATAAGTAATACGCTCTCTACCGCTTCACGCATCAGAGCCACGTCCTGAGCATCGTCCTGTGGCGCTTTTTGCAAGTGGTTTAGCAGCTCCATAATGGCAGCGATGGCGGTGTTAAACGTTTGGCGGCGTCCCAAATCATCGGTGACTTTGTCGATAGTCTTGTGCACTTCACGACGCAACGCTTGCTGCGACTTACTCAGGCTGGATGCATCCAGTGCCTCGGGCTTGCCTGCTTCCAGATGATCGGTAACCAGTTTCCATACACGACGCAGGAATCGGTTTGCACCTTCAACACCTGAGTCTACCCATTCCAGGGTTTGTTCTGGTGGCGCAGCAAACATGGTAAACAGACGTACGGTGTCGGCACCATACTGGTCGATCACCTGTTGAGGATCGATACCGTTGTTTTTCGACTTGGACATTTTGGTCATGCCGCCATGCTGCACCGGGCTGCCGTCTTTCGTTAGCCAGGCTTTTACAATGCGGCCTTTGTCGTCTTTTTCTGTGCTTACTTCGGTAGGTGAGTACCAGGTTTTCTTACCCGCGTCGTCTTCGCTGTAGTATGAATCCGCCAGTACCATGCCCTGACACAGTAAACGTTTGTATGGCTCGTCAGAGTTTACCAGACCTTCGTCACGCAATAATTTGTGATAGAAGCGCGAGTATAATAAATGCAGGATGGCGTGCTCAATTCCACCGATATATTGGTCTACCGGTAGCCAGTAGTTGGCTTTGGTGGGATCTAACATGGCATCACTGGTATTGGCACAGCTATAACGGGCGTAGTACCAGGATGACTCCATGAAGGTGTCAAATGTGTCGGTTTCACGCAGCGCGGCTTCACCATTAAAGGTGGTTTTTGCCCACTCTGGGTCGGCTTTAATTGGCGAGGTTACGCCATTCATTTCAACGTCTTCTGGCAGTACAACTGGCAGTTGGTCGGCAGGTACTGGCACGGATTCGCCATTGTCCAGATTCAGCATTGGAATGGGGGCACCCCAATAGCGCTGACGGCTCACTCCCCAGTCACGTAAGCGGTAATTTACTTTGCGCTCACCACGGCCGAGGCTTACCAGTTTATCGGCAATGGCATTAAATGCTTCGTCAAAGCCAAGACCATCAAACTCACCAGAGTGGATAAGCGTGCCTTTTTCAGTAAATGCTGAGGCGGCCAGATCGCATACCTGGTCGCTGTTTTCCACAGGCGCAATAACCTGCTTGATAGGCAGTGTGTAACGGGTAGCAAATTCCCAGTCGCGTTGATCGTGGCCAGGTACGGCCATCACTGCGCCTGAGCCATAATCCATCAACACAAAGTTTGCAATCCACACAGGTACTTGTTCGCCGGTAAGCGGGTGCACGGCATTAAAGCCGGTCGCCATGCCTTTCTTTTCCATGGTAGCCATATCGGCTTCGGCGACTTTCGTATTCTTACATTCGTCGATGAACGCTGCTATCTTTGGATTGGTCTTTGCTGCGGCTATTGCCAGTGGATGCTGAGCAGCAACGGCAACATAAGTTACCCCCATAAAGGTATCCGGACGGGTAGTGTATACGGTTAATGAAGGTACATTTGCCACTTCGTCAGCCAGATCAAAGGTAATCTCTACCCCTTCCGAGCGTCCTATCCAGTTTGCCTGCATAGCGCGAACCTGTTCTGGCCACTCATTAAGCTGTTCAAGATCCGTTAATAGCTCTTCCGCGTAATCGGTGATTTTGATAAACCACTGCGGGATTTCTTTTTGCTCAACAACGGCACCTGAACGCCATCCGCGTCCATCGATTACCTGTTCATTAGCCAGTACTGTCTGGTCAACCGGATCCCAGTTCACGGTGGCATTCTTCTTGTAAACCAGGCCTTTTTCGAACAGACGGGTAAAGAACCATTGCTCCCAACGGTAGTAGTCTGATTTACAGGTAGTGACTTCGCGATCCCAATCGTAACCAAAGCCCAGTGACTTTAACTGGTTCTTCATGTAATCAATATTGGAGTAGGTCCATTTGGCCGGCGCTGTATTGTTGTTGATTGCTGCGTTTTCTGCAGGTAAACCAAACGCATCCCAGCCCATAGGTTGAAGGACATTTTTACCCTGCATACGCTGAAAACGGCTGATCACATCGCCAATAGTGTAGTTGCGCACGTGACCCATGTGCAGTCGGCCGCTTGGATAGGGGAACATCGACAAGCAGTAGAATTTTTCTTTGCTGTCGTCTTCACTTACTTTAAAGGTGTTATTTTGTTCCCAGGACTGCTGGACGGCGTGTTCAATGTCTTTTGGATTATACTGGTTATCGGCCATGTTAACGTAGGCTTCCGCATTCTGTTGTGTTTAAACAAATTAACCCGCCGTTATGTGGCAGGTGTGCCTGATATAATAACCCAATAGAATAGCCTAGCCATAGTGCATCTCACAATAGCAGGGGCGCGATTGAACGGGATTTAGTGGTTGATTGCGTGGATTTTAGCCAGTCGGATTAAAATGCGTCTGCCAAACCCTGCAATTGAAGTCCCTGAACCTGCGCAACAACGGGCGCAAGTTGTGTGTAGCCGTCGGGATGATAGCCATGTACCCGGTAGGTCATAGTAACTATGGTTGCGCCCTTTTCTTCATTGAGTTCAAAAGTGAGAGCCCCGGTTAACCCCATTCCCTGTAGCGGGCCAAGACCACCTGTCATAACAAGCGTGTTTGCAGGATTAACAAATACCACACGCAGATGTTCTGCAGAGCGCTCCCCTGATATTTCACAAAAGCATCCCCCGGCCGCAGGGGTTATCGAGAATGTACCTTCTTTTCCCCACCAACTGTGGTCTTTGGGCCACCAGGTATCTACATCTTCAATCAGTGTCTTCCATACTTGGTTGGCATTGGCATCGATGGTGACGGTATTTTCGGTGATAAAACCATAGTCTGACTGAGCGACGACTTTGGGTTGTGCGTGGGCAGTACAAAACAGGCCTAGCACACAAATTAATCCAGAGATGATTTTTGATAACGTTGATACTGACATTGTGGGTACAGGTGCATTTTATGTAATTTTAGCCAAGGCTAGTACGTTAATTAAGCAAACACAAGAGAATGCAGCATTAGGTTGGGGAATAGGTTTGACACACCGGCTTAATCAGGATTCACTGTACAAAACAGCAATAAAGAAGAACTACACTTATGACCTGGGAGCGTTTGAGCGCAACACAGCTTACGCCTTCAATCAATCGCCGAACCATTAATCAGGCGTTAAAAGACGACACTGCCTTAAGTTCAACCTTTATTGGGCAGGAACGGGCACGCGAGGCACTTACTTTTGGGTTGAGCGTGGATTCAACCGGATACAACCTGTTCGTTATGGGCGAACATGCGACGGGTCGTTTCACTCTGGTTAAAGAGTACGTTGAGCGCCACGTTAGTCAGTTATCTACGCCGGATGACTGGTGTATTATTAATAATTTTGAAGAAGAACGTGAACCACTGGTGTTGCGTATGCATCCGGGCGGGGCCCGTGTGTTCGCAAAAGACATGAGTAATCTGCTTGATGAGTTACTCGACACCTTTCCGGCGGCCTTCGACAATCCCGGTTATTTGCGTAAAAAAGCGGCTATTGCCCGTAATTTCGAGCAAAAATACGACGAAGCCTTAAACGCGGTGGAGCGTTATGCTCAGGCCAACTCGGTAGCAATGTACGAAGAACAGGGCACCGTAACATTTTCGCCCATAATCGACGATAAACCCCTTGCTGATACTGAATTTGCCAGCTTGTCGGATGATCAGCGCAAGTATTTTTATCAACTGATTGACGAGCTGGAAAACCGTTTGAGTGAGAGTCTGATTGCGCTGCCTGCCTGGAAGCGCGAAAACTCAGAACAACTCAGAGCACTCAATCGCAGTACGGCAGAGCAGGGAATTCGCCCATTGCTGAAGGACCTGGAGCACAAGTACGCGTCTGATTTGGGGATCCTGAAACATCTGCGGCAAATTAAACCGCATTTGATTGAAGCGGTGGTGTCTTTTCTTACTGAAGACAAGGGCGAAAAGCTCGACGAGCGTGAGCGCCGTGTTTATCTGGAAGAATTGTTTTTACCCAATGTCATTTGTGCGCATGGTCTTGATTCTGGTGCGCCAGTGATTTACGAACCCAATCCTACCTATCAGAATTTATTTGGCTCGATAGAATACACCCATGTCAGTGGCGCCGTTTATACCAATCACAGGATGATTCGGCCCGGTGCATTGCACCGCGCAAATGGCGGCTATTTATTACTGGATGCTGACCATTTGCTGCATCAGCCGTATGTTTGGGATGCACTTAAACTGGCTATTAAATTTGGCAAATTAAAAATGGATCTGCCGCAGCAGGACATTGGTATGGTGAATGCCATGACGCTGATGCCGCAGACGATAGATTTGAAAATTAAAGTGATCCTGCTCGGTTCTCGGGATTTGTATTACACCTTACAGGATTACGACTCCGAGTTTAATGAGCTGTTTCGTGTGCTGGTGGATTTTGATCATGAAATTGACGCCACCCGGCAGAATGTGTTTGATTTTGTCGGCCGGGTTCGCAAGAGAGTACAAAGCCTGGGATTAAAGGGCATTACCAATCAGGCCATGTACCGGTTAGTCGAATATTCTCTGCGGATGGCAGAGCATCAGGAAAAACTGTCAGCGCATTTTGCCGATGTAATTGAACTGTTGAATGAAGCGCATTACTTTTGCGGTGTAGTGAACGACAGTGTGTTGGATCTGGGGCATCTTAACAGTGCTCTGATGGCCAAGAAGCGCCGCACCGGCCGGGTAAGCGATTCCTTGTTAAACGACATCAAGGAAGGTCAGGTACTAATTGCAACCGACGGTAAAGCGATCGGCAAAGTGAATGGCTTAACGGTGATGGATATCGGTGACAGTGCATTTGGCACACCCGCCCGCATCACTGCGACGGTTTACGCTGGCGCAAGTGGGGTAGTAGATATTGAGCGTGAAGTAGAACTGGGGCAGTCTATTCATTCAAAAGGGGTGATGTTGCTAACCGGGTATTTAGGTAATAAATATGCGCAGTCGTTTCCACTCACGTTATCGGCCAATATCGCGCTGGAACAGTCATACGGTCACATTGATGGCGATAGTGCCTCACTCGGCGAATTGGTTGCGTTAATTTCAGCCATTACTGATATACCCATTCGTCAGTCTTTGGCGATTACCGGCTCCATCAACCAGTACGGAGAAGTACAGGCGGTGGGTGGTGTGAACGAAAAGATTGAAGGTTTCTTCGACGTATGTCAGCACCGCGGACTTACCGGTGACCAAGGCGTTATTATTCCTAAGTCCAATGTAAAACATTTGGTTCTGGATAAAGCGGTAGTTGAAGCGGTAAAGAAAAAGCAGTTTGCCATTTATTGTGTTGAAACGGTTGATGACGCGTTGGAATTGCTAATGGAGCGCGAGGCTGGTGTGTTATCTACGCGTTTCCGTTACCCCAAAAATTCAGTCAATGATCTGGCGGTAAAACGTTTGTATGAAATAGCGTGCATTGTGAATGGCGGTGACGATGAGCGCTGAAAACGCGTAAATTACACAAATAAAATTGGTATAAAGCAAACAGGCCGCTCAAATTGAGCGGCCTGTTATTATTTTAGCGTAATCATTATTTTGGCGGCATGCGTAGCGCGCCGTCCAGGCGGATGGTTTCGCCGTTTATGTAACCGTTTTGAATAATGTGCAACACCAGGCTGGCGAATTCTTCCGGGAATCCCAGACGCTTAGGGTTTGGTACATTTGCACTGAGTGCATCCTGAACGTTTTGCGGCATGGCTAACAGCAATGGCGTGCCCATCACACCCGGGGCAATACTGTTAACCCTGATACCTAAAGGCGCAAGATCACGCGCCATGGGCAAAGTGAGACCGATAATACCCGCTTTGCTCGCCGCATAGGCTGTTTGGCCGATTTGGCCCTCATATCCTGCGATAGACGCTGTATTGATGATCACACCACGTGCTTCATCAACCATCTCATTGCCCGCCATACTGGCAGCGACTAACCGACACACATTAAATGTGCCAATTAAATTAATATTAATCGTTTTACTGAAGTCTTCCAGACTTGCAGGGTTGCCAGCTTTATCGAGAATACGTCCAGCGGGAGCAATACCAGCACAGTTTACGCAAACAGTAATGGCGCCAAAACGCGCATAGGCTTTATCCAGTGCTGCTTCAACATCGAGTTGTTGCGTAACGTCTGTGCGGACAAACATCGCTTGTTCGCCTAATTCGCTTACCCGCTGCGCGCCCAGTTTTTCGTTCAGATCCAGCAGGACGACATTGGCGCCCGCTGCCACCAGGGCTTTGGCCGTAGCGTGACCGAGCCCTGAACACCCACCTGTAATCAGTGCGGTTTGATTTGATAACTGCATGAGGAGTATTCCGTTGTAATGATAATGTAAACAGGGAGTTTACCTTACGTTAACGGAAAGGGAAGGTTAGGCAGGCAGAGCGTTGTTTTATTTTGGCAACTGAATTTTACGCTCTTCGCTTTGTTTAAACAGAACCAGGGTGTGGCCTATCACCTGAAGTTTCTCGGCGGATGTTTCACGCACGATGGCATCCATGATCAACGCTTTTTCTTCGCGGTCGTCAGTAGGGACTTTTACCTTAATCAACTCATGGTAATTCAGGGCATTGTCAATTTCAGCCAACACGCCTTCGGTTAAGCCGTTTGCGCCTAGCTGTACAACAGGCTTAAGCGGGTGAGCCAGGCCTTTTAAAAACTGTTTTTGTTTATTTGATAATTTCATCTGTGGTTTTTTCTTACAATTTAAATTCAAAGTCTGTCTTGAAAACGCGTATTCTAACGCCATCTTGACTACAATCCTAATGACATTGTGCGGTAAATTCAAAAAAGACGGTTTTTGCGATTATACAAATCGATTTTTTGGTTGCACACCCTGTGTTGAGATTCTGGCATTATTATTGATGTATTGCGTTAGTAACACGTAATTAATTTGAACGGTAATGCCAGGAAATACGTACAAACCTTGTTATAAGGGCGAATGCAAGCAACGGCGTAACGTGAGACATGCCGGGTTTATGGAAATCTGAGGTGCCAGTAAAGTGGTTTGTGCGCTCAGACATGGCTTATTACCTGAACCTGGGCGCGTATTGATGGTCTATTGGTAGCAAGCATATATAAAGTGTAGTACTCTTGAGGTATCGCATTTTTTGTGACACTCACCTGTAGTCAAGGTGGCGCAAATCGGCGCCATTGTTGAACAGGTGGTTTTTTACAGAGGTTAGTAGCATTGAGCGACATGGCAAAGAACTTAATCTTGTGGTTGATTATTGCAGTGGTGTTGATGGCTGTTTTTCAGAGCTTTTCACCTGGCGAGTCCAGCCGCGCACAAACTGATTACACAACGTTTCTAAAGGAAGTGAAGCAAGGGCAAATTCGTGAAGTGCGGATAAGCAGCGAAACGCGCGAAATTCGTGGCGTCAAGCGCTCTGGCGACACCTTCAAAACCTATATTCCCTATTTCGACGACCAGTTAATAAGCGATCTGGTTAAACAAGACGTGACTGTGTTGGGAGAACCACCAGAGCAGCCATCAATTTTTGCGTCTATCTTCATTTCCTGGTTCCCAATGCTTCTGCTTATTGCTGTGTGGATTTTCTTCATGCGCCAGATGCAGGGTGGTGGTGGCCGTGGCGCTATGTCGTTTGGCAAAAGCAAAGCTCGTCTGCTCAGTGAAGACCAAATCAAAACAACCTTTGCCGATGTGGCAGGCTGTGACGAAGCAAAAGAAGACGTTGCAGAGTTGGTTGACTTCCTGCGTGACCCTTCAAAATTCCAAAAGCTTGGCGGTAAAATTCCAAAAGGCGTATTAATGGTTGGTCCGCCGGGAACAGGTAAAACACTGTTGGCAAAAGCCATTGCCGGTGAAGCAAAAGTGCCTTTCTTTACTATATCAGGGTCTGATTTCGTAGAAATGTTTGTGGGTGTGGGTGCTTCCCGTGTTCGTGACATGTTTGAACAAGCGCGCAAAGCCGCACCTTGTATCATCTTTATTGACGAAATTGACGCGGTAGGCCGTCAGCGTGGTGCCGGATTAGGCGGAGGCCACGACGAGCGCGAGCAAACACTGAACCAAATGCTGGTTGAAATGGACGGCTTTGAAGGTCATGAAGGCATTATTGTGATTGCCGCCACTAACCGCCCAGATGTACTGGACCCAGCCTTGTTGCGTCCTGGTCGTTTTGATCGTCAGGTTGTGGTTGGTTTGCCGGATATTCGCGGTCGTGAACAAATCCTTAAGGTGCACATTCGCAAAGTACCGGTTGCCGACGACGTTAAGCCTTCCGTAATTGCACGTGGTACACCGGGCTTCTCGGGTGCTGACCTGGCAAACCTGGTGAACGAAGCTGCTTTATTTGCAGCTCGTGCAAACCGCCGTCTGGTGTCGATGGAAGAGTTTGAAAAAGCCAAAGATAAAATCATGATGGGTTCTGAGCGCAAGTCAATGGTGATGTCTGAAGAAGAGAAAACCATGACTGCATACCACGAAGCTGGCCACGCTATAGTGGGGCGCCTGGTGCCTGAACATGATCCGGTTTACAAGGTCTCTATTATTCCGCGCGGACGTGCGCTGGGTGTAACCATGTATCTGCCTGAGCAGGACCGCGTTAGCCACACCAAACAACATCTGGAATGTATGATATCCAGTTTGTTCGGTGGACGTCTGGCAGAAGCCATTATTTATGGCAATGATAAAGTCACCACTGGTGCGTCAAATGATATTGAACGCGCTACTGACATTGCCCGCAAAATGGTAACGCAATGGGGCTTATCTGACAAAATGGGTCCAATGCTGTACGCGGAGGAAGAAGGTGAAGTATTCCTGGGCAGATCTATGTCCAAGGCTTCTCATATGTCAGATGATACCGCTCGCGCTATTGACGCGGAAATCAAGTCGGTTATTGATCGTAACTACGATCGGGCCAAGCAAATTCTGGAAGAGAATATTGATATTCTTCATTCCATGAAAGATGCATTGATGAAGTATGAAACCATTGATGCTAAGCAGATTGACGATTTGATGGCTCGTCGTGATGTTCGCCCACCAGCAGGTTGGGATGATCGTTCATCGGATGGTGGTAAGCCAAGTGGTGGTGCAACGGTAAAAGACAGTGACATTGCCCGCGACTCCACAGATAAACCTGCTGTTGGCAAACCAGGTGACTTGCCAGGTTAAGGTTTAACAGTAATAGAAAAGCGCCGAAACCGGCGCTTTTTTTGTTATGCTTGCAATATCAGTCCAGTGTCCAATCTGATTTTCATCGAAAGAAGTACTGGTAAATTCAATGGTATCAATATGCAAATAAGGCATTTAGTACTTAGCCGAACCTCGCCCCAGGTTATGGGCATTCTCAATGTAACACCTGATTCATTTTCTGATGGTGGTAGACACAATTCCATAGACAATGCGCTCACGCAGGCTTTAGCCATGGAGTCTGAGGGGGCAACCATTATTGATATTGGTGGTGAATCAACCCGCCCTGGTGCCCCAGAAGTGACTATTGATGAGGAGTTGCGCAGAGTAGTACCGGTAGTAGAAGCTATTCGTAAACATTCTGACGTGATAATTTCCATAGATACCAGTAAGCCTGAAATAATGGATGCTGCCCTTCACGCTGGTGCTGATTTTATTAATGACGTCAGGGCCTTACAGTTACCCGGTGCGCTGGATGTTGTAGCAAAGCACGGTGTACCTGTGTGCTTAATGCACATGCAGGGTGATCCAGCCAGTATGCAGAATAAACCAGTGTATAGTGATGTTACTGCTGAGGTTGAAGCATTTTTAATCAGTCGCATAAATGCTTGTCTTGACGCGGGCATTGATAAAAACAAAATCCTGCTTGACCCGGGTTTTGGCTTCGGTAAAACTCTTGAGCACAATTATGCGTTACTCGCTGATTTAGCTTTATTTCATCGTTTCGGGATGCCTTTGTTAATTGGCATGTCTCGTAAATCGATGATTGGCCAGGTCATCAATAAACCTGTTGATCAGCGGTTAGCCGGCAGCCTGGCACTGGCCACTATTGCAGCACAGATGGGCGCGCACATTTTGCGGGTTCACGATGTAGCGCAAACGCGTGATGTGATTGCGATAGTAAACGCATTTAATAAGTACAAAAAACAATAAGGGGATCCCATGGGGGAAAGGAAATATTTTGGTACCGATGGTATTCGTGGCAAGGTGGGCGAAAGCGCCATTAACCCGGAATTTGTAACAAAGCTTGGGTGGGCCGCCGGTAAGGTATTGGCAGGTCAGGGCACAAATAAAGTACTGATTGGGAAAGACACGCGTATTTCCGGTTACATGCTTGAATCTGCGCTTGAAGCAGGGTTGTCCGCAGCGGGTATCAATATCGGTTTATTAGGCCCCATGCCTACACCAGCGATAGCGTATTTAACCAAAACGTTCCGTTCAGAGGCTGGTATTGTTATCAGCGCCTCACATAACCCTTACTACGACAACGGCATTAAGTTTTTCTCTGCTGACGGTTTTAAACTTGACGATGACATAGAAATTGCCATTGAAGCCATGATGGATGAACCCATGACCTGTGTTGCGTCTAACAAGTTGGGTAAAGCCACACGGATTAACGACGCAGCCGGGCGCTACATTGAGTTTTGTAAAGGTACCTTCCCATCGGATTTGTCGTTAAAAGGCTTAAAGATTGTGGTGGACTGTGCACACGGCGCAACCTATCACATTGCGCCATTGGTGTTGTCGGAACTGGGCGCTGATGTCATTGAAATTGGCACCTCACCCAATGGGTTGAATATTAATGACCGAGTGGGCGCTACTTCGATGAAAGCCATCGTTGACAGAGTAGTTGAATCGGGCGCAGACCTGGGCTTTGCACTCGATGGTGACGGCGACCGTATAATGATGGTCGACAATCAGGGTAACGTAATCGATGGTGATCAGATCCTGTATATCATTGCTCGCGATGCACTGAGATCAGGTCGCTTGAATGGCGGCGTGGTAGGGACGCTAATGAGTAATCTGGGTCTTGAAAATGCTCTCAGTAAACTTGGCGTACCGTTTGTCCGTTCCAAAGTAGGCGACCGCTACGTAATGGAATTACTTCAGCAAAAAGGCTGGAGCATCGGCGGTGAGAACTCCGGACACGTGTTAAACCTGAATCTTGCTTCTACAGGAGACGGCATAGTAGCGGGATTGCAGGTGCTAACGGCGATGCTGCGTGCAAATATGTCGTTATATGAACTAGCCGGTGGCTTTGATAAATATCCGCAAACCCTTGTGAACGTGCGTTTTGAGGATAAGGGCATTGATCCACTGGAATCTGAAGCTGTTCTGCAAGCGAAGCGTGAAGCTGAGGCGACACTGGGCAAGCGCGGTCGGGTCTTATTGCGCAAAAGTGGTACCGAACCGCTAATTCGCGTGATGGTAGAGTCGGATGATGAACTGGCTTCAACCACTCAGGCAGAGAAAATAGCGGCAGCTGTTCGTAATGTCGCCAGTTGATTGTTTTTAGACAGAGAAAATGGTTTTTCCACTTGTATAATGCAGTGGGAATAGTTAATATCACGCCCGCTCTGACACTGGGATAGAGTCAAAAACCGAGACCGAGAAGCGTATGAGAAAGCCAATCGTTGCAGGAAACTGGAAAATGAACGGAAACCGTTCATTGGTGAGCGAATTTAGCAGTCTAATGCACGGCGTAGATGCCGACGCAGTTGATGTTATAATTTGTCCTCCTGCGTGTTTTCTTGGCAGTTTTGTTGCACCAGACTTTGCGCTTGGTGGACAAACGTTAAGCGAGTTGGATAATGGCGCCCACACAGGTGACATTTCCGCTGAAATGCTGAAAGAGTTTGGTTGTCGGTATGTGATTGTTGGCCACTCAGAGCGCCGCGAAGACCACTGCGAAAGTAATGCGTTGGTAGCAGCGAAGGCACTTAAAGCGATTGAAAGTGGTTTGGTGCCGATTATTTGCGTAGGCGAAAGCCTGGCTACACGCGAAGCAGGGGAGTTAGAAGGGTTTCTGGCGGCTCAGCTGGATGCACTGACTGTATCGTTAACTGCAGAGCAGTTAAGTAAAACAGTCATCGCCTATGAACCTATTTGGGCCATAGGCACAGGCGTGACAGCGTCTCCCGAGCAAGCACAGGATGCCCACGCGTTTATCCGTGGTCACCTGGCAAAATTCGATGCCAATGTGGCGGCGAATATACAGATTTTATATGGCGGCAGTGTTAAAGCAGATAATGCTGAAGAACTGTTTGCACAAGCCGACATCGACGGTGGCCTCATAGGTGGCGCTAGTCTGAAGGTGGATGATTTTAGGAAGATTTGCCAAGCGGCAGGTTAAGAGGACAAAGAATGTTATATCAAGCATTGTTAGTCGCGTACCTTGTGGTAGCACTCTTACTGATTGGATTTGTATTAATTCAACAAGGTAAAGGCGCTGACATGGGCGCGTCGTTTGGTGCAGGTGGCGCCAATACGGTATTCGGTTCATCAGGTTCTGGTAACTTTATGACCCGTACCACAGGTTTTCTGGCTACGGCGTTTTTTGCCATTAGCCTGTTGTTAGGTGCTTTAACGTCTCAGCGTGAAAGCGCAACAGATGAGTGGGAAAACCTGGAAGTACCTGCTGCGGTTCAGCAAGTAGCACCAGCCGATTCTGATGTGCCGGCAACACCGGCACAAGAAGATAAGTCGGATGTACCTAACTAAGAAATTTGCGGAAGTGGTGGAATTGGTAGACACGCCATCTTGAGGGGGTGGTGGCTTCGGCCGTGCGGGTTCAAGTCCCGCTTTCCGCACCAAATTTGAAAGCCACCGTTATGGTGGCTTTTTTATTTCTGCAACAAACAAAAACAGTGGTATTACATAGTGTTTTTGCAAATTTGTGTGTGCAGCGCTAAGTTAACAACGGGTAACCCGTTACAAAAATGGACAAGCAGAGGCTCTGATGGGAATAATTAAGCTATTGGCGTCATTGATTTTGCCGCCATTGGGTGTGTACTTAAAAGTGGGTGTATGTGGTACGTTTTGGCTCAATATCCTGCTTACCATATTCGGGTACTTGCCTGGCGTAATTCACGCGTTTTTTGTATTGATCAATAATAAAGGTAGTGATGATGTTTAAGCGCTTATTAATAATTGCATGTGTTGCTTGTCTTTCTGTAGGTTGTGCCACCTTGGAAGGGGCAGGTAAAGATATAGAAAAAGCCGGAAAAGCGATTCAGGAAGCAGTAGATAGCGAATAATCGCCTGATTGTCAGCAGGTATTTGCACTACAAAACAGCGTGCAAATACCTGTATAAACGTGTTTTCCTGGTTTTCAGAAAGACTTGTTCGATTCGTGCAATAAATCTGCCTTATGCCAGACTGGTCATCTCTTTCCGATATGACTGTGCGAGTTCATTTTTCTGTTTGGCGGTAAGCATTTTACCAGCAACCTGAAAAAATCCTTGTTCTTCGTCATTCAGGTGATGTTCAACTTGTTCTCTTAGCTGTTTTAGTGTCTTTAGCCAAACCGGCGAGCTCCAGTCAGTAGAATCAAGTTTGGCAATAAGTTCATCAATTTCATGGTGCTCAGCAATACCGTGACGCGATAAATCCACCGCACTGTCGTGTTTCATTAAGGGCATATAAAAGTGTCGCTCTTCGGCTGTAGCATGTTCCTGAAGCGCCTGTTTTAACTCTTCAAAATATTCCCTGCGGGCCGGCGTATCGCCGTGAGTTTCGCACAAAATTTTTAATAACAGTCGTTGTTTTTCATGATCCTGACGTAGTACTTCAAATATTGTCATCGTCAAACTCCTTAGTTAGTGAATAAGCAATTGGTATAATCACTATTTTAGCAATCCTCGTGCCTTATCTTAAGTATATGATTTGTATTGATATTATATGTTTTCATGGCAATGTTTTATTTACTCGTTCTGGAATATTTACTGAGGTGTTTGTAATATTCTCATGCTGTTGCAGACCGGTTCCGCCACTTAATTAAACCGGCGTTTATCTACCAACATGTCAAGACTGGTCGGTACCGTTTGTATATCAAGAGAGTCAGATTCGTAAACCTCACCATCGATCACATAGCGTAACAGCCCGGGAAATCGTATGTTTATTCGATTGACGCGTTTGTGAAAAATGCTATCAGATTCGGCTTTGTGTTCAGTATTGCTGAACGCCAGTTCTGCGAGACTGAGTATTGGTGTATCAGTGTCTGCTTTTAACCAGGTGACGTCGAGTTTGCCGTCTTTCATATCGGGTAATTCACCGCCTTGTGCCAGCGCCGTCGTTTTAGGTGCGGCATTCGCTACCACCAGCGATGTTGTGTTGATTATTTCAGGTGGCTGATTATCGAATGAAACGGCTACCTCAATAGGTTCATTTTGTCTGATTGCCTGCCATAAGCCAGCCAGATAGGCGAATTGCCCGCCTGCATTTTTTTCTTCGCGATCGGCGTGTTCAATCATTTTGGATTCAAATCCTATGGCTGAAACTAATAGCATTAACTTATTGTTACATCGTGCAGTATCTACCGTGGTACTGAATTGATCACACAATACCTCACACGCTGTTTCTATTGGGTTTAATACACTGCGTTTACCGTAAATTACCTGGCTTAGTGCATTGGCCGTACCCAAAGGAATAATTCCCAGCGTTTTGCATTGTTCAATTGCAATACTGGCTACTTCGGTAACGGTACCGTCACCACCACAGGCAACCAGGATGTCGTTATTATCAGCAACCGCTTGTTGGGCACATTGTGTGGTGGTAACGTCTTTTTGTGTTTCATAAATACGCACTGTGAAGTGTGCATTCAAATGCGACAGTATAGTTTGCTGCTGCTTCGACCATTTCCCACCCCCTGCCACTGGATTTACAATAAGTGCAAGGCGTTTAGTTAATTGCAATAAGCCATTCTGCTGAATTCGAATTAAGGCGCTTAACTGAGAAGAATTCAATCTGGCGGTGGAGCGGATATGCTGAATTGCTTGCATGGCTTCTTCAACGGTTTCGCACTGTTTACTAGCGAGTAAATAGGCCGCCATGATAAATACCGAGCGCCCTCGTCCAAGCGCACAATGGATCAGGATTTTGCTATCAGATAACTGATGTTGATCAATCCAGTTAATGGCAGTAGCGAGCTGTACCTGGGAGGGTGAAGTATGGTCGAGCACCGGGATGTTTAGATAGTCGACATCGTATCGATACGATGTCCAGTCCAGGCTATCAAACTCTGCTGTTACATCTAAAATGCATGTAATCCCTTGCGAACTCAACTTTTCAATATCGCTACTGGTTAGTCGGGTACCTAAGTACAAGTGTTCTGTAATTTGCTGAATATTGGGTACTTTGTCTGTTTTTCTGGCGTATAGGTTGTACAACTGTACGCCAAGTAAAAATGGAATGAAGAGCCAGCGCACGTACAAAGGGATCCTGCCATCTTCGCGTTTGCGGAAAATGCCTGGATAGCCCGACAAATATGCCGCACTCACTGCAAAGAGTGCCAGACTACACCACAGCATTAAGAGGCTAATCAGCCAAAATGAAGACTGCCATGCCAGGATTATGAGTAGTAGGCCTATTGCCAGATAATATTTCACCATTTTCATTGAGACATCCTTAATTAGCTGCGAAGTACAAAGCGAATTCGGCACTGAACTAACGAACGCGTTGTTACGTATCACCCTGTGTTGAGCAAAAATACCGGTGACCAGATTTTTATTTCGTCTTTCGTTTTTGCATACCGATCAACAGACTGTGTTTCAATAAACATGCCGTTAATGAGATATGGCAATCCATTCTGGCCAACCCCGGGGGACTTCAGTGTGAAATCAGCAGCAAATTTTTTGGGGTTTCAGTTGATCTGGTGGTTGATGGTTTTATTTCAAAATCAATATGTTTGGGTGGCCTTGATATTGTTTGTGTGCCATTTTTTTATGGTAAAACACCCATGGATAGAGGGGGGAACCCTGCTTGGGGTGGCTTGTGCGGGGATTGCGTTAGACAGTTTGCTCACGATTTCGGGTGTGTTTGCTTTTCCACAACAAAGCATAATGAGTGGTCTTATCCCCATACCGATATGGCTCGTCGCACTCTGGATTAGTTTTGCTGTAACACTCAGACACAGCTTGTCCTATCTGGCGCGACGGCCAATGATAGCCTCAATATTAGGCGGGGTGGGCGGTCCTTTGAGTTACCTGGCAGGAGAGCGCTTTGGCGCCGTCGTATTCGGATACTCATCAGGTTTAACGTTAATCCTGTTAGCGTTTTTATGGGCATTGCTGATGCCGCTCGCATTTGTTTACATCCATTACCTGGAAAACAGACTATCAGGCGTGAAAAATCTTCAGGGCAATGTGTAAATTTAGCACTGGTTGTTTTGTCTGAGCTTATCCCTCTGGTTAACCAATCTCAACTGCTCACTTGTATTTCTTTATTTTTCAATATCTTTTCTTAATAACGCCGGCATTTTCTCTGAGCTGATAGCTGGCTTATTGTTTGCAATCCGTAATGGGTAAATCTTCAGGCATATGGGTTTTTTGCCTCAAAAAAACAATTCGGAGCTTGTTATGAATTTACCTCTTCATCAAACAACATCAAACGTTGAACAACCGGTTTCTGGCCGTGTTGTACACAAGGCGTTATTACCTGAATATCTGACGGTTGGATTATTGGTTGAGTGCTGGAATGACGCGTTAGATAGCGCTGCGGCCTTGCTTGGAAGCACACTGGGCAATGCAGGGATAAAACTTAAAATTATCAGTGCTGAAGAGCTTATCAGGCCCAATGAGTCGTTAGCAGGCATGGTGGGGTTAATTCTGTCTGTGCATGATAAAACCGATGGTTTGTATGTCCCTAAGTTGGCTGCGCGATTAGCCAACTATGGTAGTACTGTGTTGCCCGATTGCACCTTGTTAAGTTGCATCGATACCAGTGATGCAGGCAAGCGGGCTGATGTGATCCGATGCATTGAAGCCCAGATTTTAGCCCGACAGCAACGCTGGCAATGGATTGGTTTGCCGGGAAATCGACATTCCGATGGCAACATTGTGAACTGGATGCGATCTGTTTGTGTGCAATGCAGGGCACAGGCTAATCAAAAAGCGTTCGCCATGTAGCATTTAATTAGTTTGAGTAGAAGTAATGTGTTCATTGGGTTTTATTAAATTTTTTAAAATTCAAGTAGCACTGAAGTGAATGTAGATTAAATCTTTGTTACATGTGCAGGGTTTTATTATCATTTAAAGCGCTGTCCTGTCCAAAAATACCGTTGCACTTGTAATTAGTGCTCTAATCATTATAATTCGTTCACTAATTAATTGAGTGGAAAAATCGAAAGGGGTATTTTTCATCCATGGCGTTAGAAAGCTATTTTTCGTTAGCAGTGTATTTCATTGCAATGTTAGGCATAGGGCTGTTTGCTTATAACAAATCAACCAGTGATATCTCGGGTTACATACTGGGAGGTCGGCAGGTTAGTCCACAAGTAACGGCATTGTCTGCAGGCGCGTCTGACATGAGTGGATGGATGCTAATGGGATTGCCTGGCGCTATGTTTGTCGCAGGTTTTGATGCGCTTTATATCGCTATCGGGTTGGTAATAGGCGCGTTGGCAAACTATCTGTTG
>NZ_JBLBUE010000037.1:0-26853 GCF_047290655.1 Alteromonas sp. AMM-1
ACCGCTTTTGTGCGTGATATTTCTCAGGAAAGAGATTCCCGGGAAACCATGGCGCAAACGCTCGAGCAGGCATTGGATGCCGTTGTCTGTATCGATGAACACAACTGCGTTACCTTGTTCAATGCCGCCGCTGAAACCTTGTGGGGATACGATCGTGAAGAAGTGCTGGGGCAAAACGTGAAGATGCTGGTTCCACAGGCTATTCAGGCAAATCACGATAGATATGTTAACGCTAACCGGGAAACCGGGCAGGATAAAATCGTCGGTACCAGCCGTGAAATTAAAATAGAACGTAAAGACGGTAAAGTGCTGTGGGGGCAGTTATCGTTATCGAAAGTCAGACTTGAAAGCAAAACGCTGTATACCGCGTTTGTTAAAGACGTAACCCAGGAAGTACTCATGCGGGAAGAGCGGGAAATGCTCTCTATGGTTGCCAATGAAACAGATAACTCAGTCATTATTACCAATTCGGCCGGGCTGATTGTGTACGTGAATAAAGGCTTTGAAAGGTTAACCGGCTATTCACTGGCAGAAATTAAACACAAGAAACCGGGCGACTTCCTGCAGGGCCCCGAAACCTCAGTAGACACCATAGCCCGAATTCGCAAGAATCTGCACGACCGTACGCCGTTTTATGATGAAATCCTAAACTATACCAAGAGTGGCGAGCCGTACTGGGTATCGTTGTCTATCACGCCAATCCTGAATGAAAAAGGCGAGGTGAAAAACTATATTTCGGTACAGGCTAACATTACCGAGGTTAAACAGATGGCGCTGGACTTTACCCGTAAAATCAATGCCATCGATAATTCATTGGTGCTAATCGACATTGATAAGGATGGCCGGTTGAAAACGCCCAGTGATTTGCTGGCAGCAAAGCTCGGTTCAAGGGCCACGCAGCAGGCCTTTGTGGATCAAGTGTTAAAAGAACTCAGCGCAGAACACAAGGCAGAGTTGCAGGGCAGTGGGAACATTAAATTGCAGATAAATTTTGGTCATGGCGATTTTCTGTTGTCGTTGGATGCCGGAATTTGTGCACTGAAGAATTTTAAAGATGAAATTACTCAATACGTGTTGTTTGGTATTGATATTACGGCCCGAAGGATTGCTGTTAATCAAACTCAGGAAGCCATGAAGGGAGTGCTCAGTGTGAGTCAGACCATTAGTAATATTATTGGCACTATTAACGGGATTTCAGAGCAAACTAACCTATTGGCGCTTAATGCTGCGATTGAAGCGGCCCGGGCGGGTGATGTAGGTCGTGGTTTTGCCGTGGTGGCGGATGAAGTAAGAAACCTGGCTTCCCATTCTCGTGACGCCAGTAACGAAATTGATAAACTGGTGAAGGATACGGTAACCCGCATAGACGACTTGGCGGTGATGCTAGGGAAAATTGATCAATAACGACTGGGACTAACTGCACACAGGGTGCAGTTAGTCTTGTAGTTGGTTGATTAATGCGCGTGCGTTAAAGTGGATCGCCTGGGTACCATTTAACTGTGGCCTGGCAAACAAAAAGCCCTGAAATTTACGGACCCCTGTATTATTCAGCCAGAGCCACTCTTCAAAGCTTTCTACGCCTTCAACTATCAGGTGGCTGCCCGTGGCATTGGCAAATTCAAATACCGAGTGCAGAATAGCCTGACGCGGCCCACTTTCATGAATCCCGTTGGTAATAGCTCTATCCAGCTTAATTTTGTCAGGCATGAGATCTGCCAGTAATGACAGACCGGCGTACCCCGCACCAAAATCATCCAGTGACAGGCGGATCCCTGTGGCACGAATGCTTTCAATTACAGCAAAAAAGGCATCACTCTCTTTCACCATTTCACTTTCGGTGATCTCCAGTATTAATTGTTCCGGTCGCAATCCACCTTCTTTCAGATAGCGTAATAATTGGTCCACCACTTGTTTATTTTGCGTTATTGCGCCGGGCAGCAAGTTAACCGATAAAGACTGACCGGGTTGTAAAAGTTTTGCGCCCTGTGTGATGGCAATTGCCTTGGAATTTAAATCAAACTCGTATCGTTGTTGCTCAGGAAGGCCGGCTAAAATTAGCTCCGGATTGGTCCCATCCTGATTGCGTAATAGTGCTTCATAGGACGAGATACCACCAATTCGGGTATCGACAATTGGTTGAAAGGCAAATTGAATTTGACTGGCAGGATAAGGGGCCAGCGTAATCGCGCTGGTAGCAATAATACAATTAACTGAGGCTTTGTCTTCTGCCGACACGCAGCTGCGCCAGCGGCCGGTAGCAAAGCTGTTAAGCAACGAGAATACCCTGCTGTCTCGTCTTACGGTAAGGTCTTGAGGTAACCAGTAACACTGGTTATCGGGATTTAAAATCAGGGTCCGCAAATGCCATTTCCCAAATTCGCGTTGGGCGCAGGCGCTGTCGACGACCTTCACAACGTTGGTATGGCGGGGATCGCTTTTAATATGTTCAAACAGACCATGAACGGTTTCGCCCTCACCCTCAAGAACCTGAAAAAAGAATTCTCCATCGAACAGCAATAAACCGGTTATGTTGTTGGCCTTATTAAAGGGAACTGAATCATCGACTATTTTATCGATATCCTGTTCAGACATCTTTTGGGTAGCCCGACTACGATACACCAGTTGTCTTAACATGAGCGACTCCAACATTAACAAGGATGCGGTTCCACACTCCTAGTATAGACACTAACAAGTATACGAAAAGACCTCTCCAATAGTTTATTGATGCCGGTTACAGCACGGCTGAATCCTTGTTGAACCTGCGAGCTTCCAAAGCCTGCGCATTTTTAATGTTCTTTTAATCTTCCTTTCAAGTTTTATTCAGGCTTAAACAATACGCTTAATCATGAACAACAGGCAGTGATTAGTCGACACTGTTTACTTATCTAATTTAGGTATAAGAGAGTATGATTATGCAAAAAAAGAACTTAAAAACGTTAGTGGCTATTTCGCTTTCTTCAGTGATATTAACAGGTTGTGCTACCGCGCAATCCCAGCAGTTAAAAAGTGCTGCAAGTGAGCCCGCAATGAGCCATTCATCCGCGCCGGTGGCAGATAACCGCTTACTCTATTCTGATTCCTGTATTTCAGAGCGCGAAGTGGTTGAAGCCCAGAAATTATGGGGAGATGGGATTGTTCGTATTGGTTCGGTGTATACGGCTAACGGGGACTATAAAACTGCGGCTGCAGATTTTATTCAGGATATGTATGGCTACGACTTAAGCAGCGTGTTGTTCAAACCCACCCTGGCCGCCAAGGTGCAGTTTAGATCGAGTTTTGACGCAGCGTTATCTTACTTTGTAGGTGGGAATGAGTCGTACACTGAAGATAAAGGTTTTGCCATTAAGCCCTATACCAAAGTGAAATTTGACAATGTTGGGATTATTAATAATAGCTGTAGTATGGCAGTGGCCATGGGTAATTATTATTTTACCGACCTAAAAGGTGGCGAAACAAAAGTGGAATACACCTTTGCTTATGTTAAGGACAAATCCGGCAAGCTGAGAATTGTTGCACACCAGTCGTCATTGCCTTACTCCCCGGCTTGACTCTGCGTATCAGTCAATACATGAGGTAGCTGCTTGCAGCTACCTTTTTTCGCAACTAAGCTGTGTTGGCGGGTTAATAATACCTGAAAAATGGGCGGTAGAAGGCGACTAATGACCGGTAAGTTTGCAAGGCCCTGATGCCGGGAAACGGTATCCTGCTATTGCGCATAACTCGTACTTTCCCTCGTCAAAAGAAGCAGAAATAAAAAAGCCGAACATTGCGTTCGGCTTCTTATAGCGTAAAGTGGCTGTATTAGCTTTTCTTAGCGGCCAGGAAGTTAATGACGTCCAGGCGATCCTGTTCGGTCATGTCGCGGGTAAATTGTACTTTGTATTTACCGTTAACAATGAAAGTAGGTACCGAACGCACATCGTTGCGGTAATCTTCAATGACTTTATTGTTTTTCGCCAGCATCGACTTAACGCCAAAGCTGTCTACCAGACTGTCAAATTTCTCGCCATCCACACCATTGATCACAAAGATATTGCGGATATCCTTGATGCCGGTAATGGTTGCGCGCTGGCGATGAATGTAGTTAAAAATGGCACCGCTTAACTCGTCTTCCTGCTTCAGCGCTTTGGCCAGCAGCATGCCTTTTGTTACGTCGTCCTGAACTTCCTGACTGGTATAAGGCATGAAGTTTACGTGCACTTTTTCGAATTTAACACCTTTGTCCAGTGCCGCTTTCAGCTTGACTACAAAAGGCTCGGTGCGATAACAGTGAGGACACCAGTACGAGAAAAACTCAACGACCTGAGGTTTTTCACTCAAGGGCTTATCCAGTACTTCATAGTGCTCGCCTTCCTGCCATTTTTCGGCAGCACACGCCTGTAGCGGCACCAATAATGCCAGCATTATCAACAATGCAAACTTCTTCATTCTTGTATACGTCCTTCGTCAAGCTATGGAAAGTGCTGAGGTTATCACAAGGGCCGCACTTCGCCTAGTCGCTATCGACCAGGCGAATGTGGTTGTCGGCAAACCGTTAAAATGAATAGCTGGTGTGAGCCAGAATTCTGCGGTTACTGCCCTGATACCCTACGATATCCTCAAATGATTCATCCAGTGCGTTGTCAATGCGCAAACCTGCCTGCCACTGGCTGTCGATTTGATAATCGATGTTAGCCGTCGTTAGCCAGTAAGGCTTTAAATGCAGGGTTTGTGCACTCGCCGGCCACGGTGGGTAGAAAGTATCTAACCGGGTACCGGTATACGCAGCCTTAATATAAGCAGACAAACCCTGAACAGGGAATGAATAGCGTGCAGTGAGTGAGCCTGTGTGATTCGGACGGCGCAGTTCAACTGTTTCAGTTTCACCCTGGGTTGCATCCAAGTATGTGTAGTGTGCCGTTACGCTGATATCGTCATACTGCCACTGTGCGGAGGCTTCAACACCGTCGCGACGCGATTTGCCAAAGGCATTCTGGGCCGTGTACATACCGCTGTCGGCGTCGTACACGAAGCCTTGAATCTCGTCTTCTAAGCGCGTTGAAAACACACTTAGCTGCAAGGTGACATTGGCCGGTAAAATAATATCTGCGCCTAATTCAACATCCTGGCTTTGTTCAGGAAGCAGGGCAGGGTTGCCAATAAATGTGGCGGGATAATAGCCATACAGCTCAGTGAAGCTGGGCGTTTTTACGGCTTGCCCCACACTGGCGAATACCTTTACGTTATCGGTAATGGCATAACGTGCCCCGGCGCGATAGCTCCAGGCGCGGCTAAAGCGTTCGTTGTCGTCGTAACGCACACTAAATTGCGTATTCAGCTTGTCGTTGCCCAAACCGGTTAATTCGGCAAACACACTGCTGGTGCTGTCTTGACCGCGGTAATTGGGGTCGTCCCAGCTGACCGGGCCACTTTGCTCGAATTCACGGCGCAGGTACTCACTGCCAACTGCCAGTGTGGTTTCACCCAGAGCAACAAAATGCGTCCAGCTAAACTGCTTGCGCTCACCCTGTGTACCACCTGCATCAATACCGTCGGTAGTATTGCTGTTTTCGTTGCGGTTGTAATGAATGCTCACTACGCTGCGATAGGGCAGGTCTGTAGGGGTAAACTGCCAGTTTACCTGTGCTGATAACTGCTCACCATTGGTTACGTTATCCGCATCGGCTGGCAGACCAGTTACCGCGTAATCTACCCCATCGTACTCATTGGTGTAGTCGGTGAAGCGTACTTTTGCATCCAGACTGTGTTGCTCGGCTGGTTGCCACTGAATACCACCATTCAATGTGGTGTTTTCGTATCCGTCGCGCTCACCACCCAGGCGTGACACGTTGTCACCTGCGGTATCAAGCACACTGGCAGAGGCATTTGCCTGAAGTTGCTCGCCACGGAAACTGGCAGAAGCTGCTGCGCGATAGGTGTCGGCGTTACCGGCACCAGCCGACACACTCATAGTTGAATTGGATTGATTGGCCGCCGTGGTGGTAATGCTGAGTACGCCGCCTACGGCACCACTGCCCCACAATGCGCTTTGTGCACCGCGGAACAATTCAATGCGCACAATATTGGCGGCGGTTAAATGGGCGAAGTCGAATAAGCTGCCCTGGCTGATGTCGTTGGCTACCACACCGTCGATAAGTACCAGCAGATGATTGGTTTCACTGCCGCGCAAGCGCAACTCAGTTAACGAGCCCGGGCTACCAGACTGACTAATACTAATACCGGGTAAACCGCGTAACAAATCGGTGATCTGTGACGCGCCGGATGCCTGAATGTCCTGTTCGGTGAGCACGGTAACCGACGCAGCCAGTTTACTGAGTGCCAGTGGTGTACGCGAACCGGTTACGGTAATGGTTTCAACGGGTGCTGATTGTGCGAATGAAGTAGTTGAAAAGCCCGCAGTGCAGGCCAGTGCTACCGCGCATGAAAGTGTACGAATGATCATAATAGGTTCTCTGTTTGCACTCCCACCGAGTGCCGAGATAAGATTTTCGATGCCTTGCTGGTGCATCGACCCTGCACAGGCCGGTCTCCGGGCTGTCAAACACGCGGTTGCGTGCGTCCCGCCTTCCCGGCAAAGCCGGTGGCGCATAGGGAACACAATAAAACTATTGCTTGATTACCGTTGCGGGGGCAGCGTAAGTCTTTCACTTACTTCCCGATTATCCCAGCGCGTATAAGGCTGGGCACCTGTGTTGGCGGCAATTATAAGTGGATGGAATAAAAAGTAAAATTTTTATACCGCAATGCCAGCTGTACTGGCATGGGTATGTTTATGTGGATCAGTACTGCGGAGTGAGTGACAACGGTGGTTCTTGCAGAACAGACAATTGCTCTTTCAGGGCCAGTACCTGCTGTTCCCAGTATTTGAGTTCACCAAACCACGGGAATGCCCTTGGAAACGCGGGATCTTGCCAGCGATCTGACAGCCAGGCCATGTAATGCACCATTCGCATAGCGCGCAGAGGCTCAATTAACGCCAGTTCCCGATTATCGAAGTCGCAAAACTCTTCATAGGCTTCCAGCATCGTTTCTAATTGCAGTAACTGTTGAGGGCGGTCGCCGCTTAACATCATCCACAAATCCTGCACTGCCGGGCCCATTCGGCAATCGTCCATATCAACAAACATCGGGCCGTCTCGCCACAAAATATTCCCCGCGTGACAATCGCCATGCAGGCGAATGGTCTTTTTGGGTTTGTAGAGCGTTTTGGTTAGGCTTATTACCTGATCCAAAATGGTAAAGAAAGCGTTTTTCAGGCCATCTGGCAACAACTCACTGTGCTCCAGCGTATTGCGCGGCTGAGTTAAAAAACTCTCGGTATTCAGCGTAGGGCGGTGTGCAAAAGGGTTGCTTCCGGCTACTTTATGCATACGGCCGATAAAGCGTCCCATCCACTCAAGGTGGTCAAGGTTATCCAGTTCAAACTGTCGTCCGCCCGCAGACGGAAACAATGCGAAACGGTACTGTTGAGCGTAATGCAGCGACTGGCCATTGTGCAGGCAAGGCGCCACTATGGGAATTTCGGCGTCTGCCAGTTCCTGGCTAAACTGGTGTTCTTCCAGAATTTGCTCGTCGCTCCAGCGCTGCGGCCGGTAGAACTTCACAACAAAGCGTTGCTGCTCGTCGCTAATAAACTGATAAACGCGGTTTTCGTAGCTGTTTAACGCCAGCAGGCCCGACTGGGGATAGATGCCGCACTGTTCAAGTGCGGCAAGGATGGTATCGGGCGACAGCGCGGCAAAAGTAAAGTCACTCACTGAATAATTGGTTACCGGTAGAGGAATTTCGTTGGTTCAAGAACCTCTACAATACTGCCATCCTGACCGGTAGTCGAGACATGGAAGTAGATTTCGGTTACCCGGCCGTCAAGATTCTCGGGATCCGTTGCCACCGAAACCGGTAAGCTGAACACCTCGCCACCCTCTACGGTAACCACTTGTTCACCAATAAACTGATACTCAGCCAACCCTTCTACTTTGATGGTGTAAGTATACTGGGATTGCGATTTGTTCAGCACTTTTAACGTGTAAACGTTCTCTATTTGCCCGTTCAGGTTTTCGCGATACAGCGAGTTGCGGTCACGAATAATGTCGACTTCAAGGGGAACCCGCGTAGCGATATCGGCAATCAATAATCCCACCATTACCAACAGTACTACCAAATACCCAATCAGTTTGGGGCGAACAATGTGGGTGGTGCCTCCATTTAATTCGTGTTCGGAAGTAAAGCTGATCAGGCCTTTGGGGTAATCCATTTTTTCCATTACGCCATTACATGCGTCCACGCAGGCACCGCAGTTAATGCACTCATATTGCAGGCCGTTGCGAATGTCGATACCGGTTGGACATACCTGAACACACAGGTTGCAGTCGATACATTCCCCCAGGCCTTTGTCGGCGAGTTCGGCATGGGCAAGTTTGCGAGGGCGTGGACCGCGTTTTTCACCCCGGTTGGGATCGTAAGACACGGTAAAGGTGTCTTTGTCGAACATTGCCGACTGAAACCGCGCATAAGGGCACATGTGCGTACACATAATTTCACGCATCCAGCCCGCGTTTCCGTAGGTACACACGGTGAAAAACAGAATTGAAAAGGTCGCCCAGAAACTGGCGTCAAAGGTAAAGAAATCAATAAACAACGGCCCAATTGGCGTGAAATAGCCCACAAAGGTGAGAGATGTTAATAGTGCAACCAATACCCAGGCAGTATGCTTGGCCGTTTTGCGCAGGAACTTGTCTGCGTCCATAGGGCGCTCGTCCAGTTTCATACGCTTGTTGCGGTTGCCTTCAAACTTCTCTTCAAACCATACGTAAATGTATGTCCAGGTAGTTTGCGGACACATAAATCCGCACCACACGCGCCCTGCAAAGGTGGTTATAAAAAACAGTGCGAACGCGGAAACAATGAATATGTAGGCAAGCAGAGTAAGATCCTGCGGCCATAACGTTAATGAAAAAATCGTGAAACGCTGCTCCATAATATCCAGCAGGATGGCCTGATGGCCGTCGTACTGTATCCACGGAAACACAGCGAAAATGGCAATAAATACAAAACCAAACAAACGACGGAAGTTCTCAAGTGGCCCCTGCACAGCCCGCACATATATCCGGCTACGGGGCGTGTATTTCTTAGCCTCCTGGCTGCCCTCGGGCTTGTGAACTTTTACCGGGGTAACGTTTTTCACCGGAATCTGATCGTTCATTTGACTACCTTATTTAAAAAACAGAAATCGAAGAATACGGCGGGAGTATATCAACAACATATTAATTTTAATTAATATAGATCAATCCCTGTGTTGTCTTGCCACCACAACGCTGCCGATGCGTTGTGAAAAGCGATAACTTTTACCGCGCGTAAGTGTATATCACTGATACCTTTTCTTCTATGCCACAATGGTATCAGGCTGTCAGTGTAATCGAACTGATACGCTGAGGTTATACACATGTTCAGAAAATAGGGTGCCAGAGCGCAAATGGCAGAGTATCAGCTAAACTATAATCAGGTATAAATTCCACAACGTATCTGAGTGAGAGATTGCGATAAAGTAAATCATGTTGACCTGGTTGTATTTTAGCGCGCATCTGCGCGCTGATTTTTCAGGACGGTATCATTAACTAACGGAGACTATTACTCACATGTTTCGTTCATTTGCCATCGCTTTAGAAATTGCAGTGTTGGTGGTGATTTTACAGTTGCCTTTTGTACAGTATTTACTGTCGGATGTGCAGGCAACCGTAAGTGAATGGATGACCGACATTGCGCAACGGGAAGAACGCGAGCAGCTTGCCGACATTTCTGCCAACATGCAGGGGCAAATTCAGGCTATGCGTCCTTATCAGCAGGAATATATCGCAACCATACTGTCGTCGCGCTTACAGCTTATGCAGTTTTATCATAATTACTGCGCCAACGACGATCACAATCCTTATGTGTACGGTGCCACCTTACATTTGTTTTGTCAGGAAATTGAACGCTCACCGCTGTCTCATCACGACAACAACGGCACTCAACTGACAGCAGTAAAGTAGCCGGGCAAACCGATCATCTTGCACAGTACACCTGTTGTTCATGTTCTGTTAAGGATATATATTAGATACTGAACACCGAGAACATACACTTTGGGTATGCAGTAAAAAGTGCTTGTTGAATAGTCTGAATTTCAGAACGGGAGAGCAATTATGCGTGTACTGGCAAAACTACTATTGTTGTCATCAGCCGCAGCGTTTTCGCTGGGTACAGTGGCAGACGAATCAGAGTCTGTTAGCAACGTTGAAGTAACCTGGGAAGACCCAAAGTCGTATTCTGATATACGCCCAAGTAACGAATCAAGAGTGCGTTTTCGCAATCGGGTAATGCGCGATTTAGGTGAATACTTCGAAGAATTAGCTGCCACATTACCAGAAGGGCAGCAACTTAGTATCACAGTAACCAATTTGGATTTGGCTGGTCAGGTTTGGCCAACGTTTGGTTCGGGGATGGACGTTCGCATTATTCGCGAAATTGATATACCCCGTATGACGTTCAGTTATTCGTTATCTGAGAACAATCAGGTGATTAAAAGCGCAGAAGTGTCACTCAAAGACATGGCATTCATGAATCGCGGCGGCACCATTCACACTAATGACTTACTGCGCTACGAAAAAGTGATGCTAAAACGCTGGTTCGATGAAGAGTTCAGCGACACGGTAGCTAAGTCTTAATCTTGCCTCATATAAGCGTGGTGTTGTTTTGATACCACGCTTATAACCAATACTATTGGTCTTACCTTTTTTCCGTAAAAAATATTCTTAAAAGTCATTCCTGTTGGTTGTCAGTTTTTTTTACAAACTGTAGAAATGGGGTGATAGCGCTAACTGATTATTTCATAAACTTCTCTTTTATTTTTGTCAGCCAAAACCAAACTTATTGGTACTTTTTGTGTCAGTTATTTTTACACTTATATCAGATTTTTGACCAGACCGTCCGGTCCGTTTACAAATATTAATAATTGATACGTAAAGAAAATTCTCATAACTTGTACCATTGGTACAGGTGTCACAATCTTGTCACTTGATACTGATAGTTTTACTGGCCCGAAACACACACCTAACGATAAGAATTAGGACAACTGGCTTCCAAGGAACAACAATGAAAATAAAGTATCCCGCTCTCATCAGTGCGATGTGGGCGACACAGGTTTTCGCAACCGATGTGTTCATCAATGAGCTTCATTACGATAATGCAGGTACTGACGTTGGCGAGTTCGTCGAAGTCGTGGCACCTGCTGGTACCGATTTAACCGGATATAAAGTGCTGTTTTATAACGGCAGCAATGGCACTCAGTATATCAGCCAGGAACTGGTTGGATTGGTTGCCGACATGGGTAATGGCTTTGGCACTTACGCTATCGACGTATCCGGCATTCAAAATGGCGCACCTGATGGTGTGGCATTGGTAGATGCAAGCAGCACTGTGATTCAGTTTTTAAGTTATGAAGGCAGCTTTACCGCTACAGACGGCGATGCGGCTGGCATGACAAGTGTTGATATTGGTGTAAGTGAAACAAGCGCAACACCAGAAGGTGCGTCTTTACAGTTAACTGGCACCGGCGCACAGTACAACGACTTTACCTGGCAAGCGTTTAATAACGCTACCAGAGATGCGCTAAACGAAGGGCAAACCTTTACCGGCAATGAAGTTGTGTTTTTTAACGAAATTCACTACGACAACGCTGGCACTGATGTAGGCGAGTTTATTGAAATCGCTGGTACGGCAGGCCTTGATCTGACCGGTATGACCATTGAGTTATACAACGGCAGCAATGGCGCGGTTTACAACACAATTGCACTGTCTGGCACACTGCCCGATAACGGCAATGGTTTTGGTACTATCGCTGTTTTACCGTCTTCGATTCAAAACGGCGCGCCGGACGGCATGGCATTGGTATCGGCTACTGGCGAAGTGATTCAATTTTTAAGCTACGAAGGTGTTATGACGGCAACTGACGGCGCTGCCGTAGGAACCGACAGTACAGATATTGGTGTAGCAGAAACCTCTTCAACTGAAATTGGCCAGTCTTTGCAATTAAGCGGCTCCGGCACCAGCTATAGCGACTTTACCTGGATCGCAGGGGCAGAAAGCCCAAATAATACCAACCCATCGCAAACCTTTAACGGCAACGGTGGTGGCACTGATCCGGAAGAGCCAGAAGATCCGGAAGAACCAGATCCAGAAACCGGTGACGTAGCCAAATTGTTCATCAACGAACTGCACTACGACAACGTAAGTTCTGACGTTAATGAATTTGTTGAAATTGCGGGCCCTGCGGGCACCGACCTGACCGGCGTAAGCATTGAGCTTTACAACGGTAACGGTGGTACCGTGTACAGTACCGTTGCGCTTTCTGGCACTATCCCGAATCAGGCAAATGGTTTTGGTACGCTCGTTACGTATATTTCTGGTATTCAGAACGGTTCACCAGACGGTGTAGCCCTTAGCTACAACGGTGAACTGATTGACTTTATTAGTTACGAAGGTGACTTAACCGCTACCAGTGGCAGTGCCTCAGGTGTAACAGCATCGGATATCGGTGTTGCTGAAACCGGCACCACACTGGACAGTGAATCCCTGCAGTTAAGCGGCACTGGCAGTGAAGTTTGTCACTTCTCGTGGAGCGGCCCTGCAGCCGCATCGCCTGGTGAAATCAACGCAGGTCAAACGTTCGACACTACCGTTGGTGCAACCTGTGGCGGTGGTGACGGCGGCGACGGTGGTACCGGCGGCGAACTGACACTGGTTAAAATCAGCGCAGTTCAAGGCAGTGGATCTGCTAGCCCATTAGTGAATACTCAGGTAGCCATTGAAGCAATTGTAGTGGCTGACCATCAGAGTGGCAGTGGTAGCGACGGCGATTTACGCGGATTCTTCGTACAGGAAGAAGACGCCGATGCCGATAGCGATGCGTCAACGTCTGAAGGCTTGTTTGTGTTCGATGGCAGCTCACCTTCAGTAAATGTATCGGTGGGCGACAAAGTATATCTGGTAGGTACCGTTGCAGAATACTTTGGTGATACGCAGCTGGACGTGCAGTCTGGTAGTGTTCAGGTGGTATCTTCAGGCAATGCGCTGCCAACTCCGGCAGTGATCACATTACCTGTGGCAACCACAACTAATTCCAGTGGCGAAGCCATTGCGGATTTGGAAGCCTATGAAGGTATGCAGGTGATGTTCGCGCAAACCCTGGCAGTAACAGAACTGTTCAACCTTGATCGCTTCGGTGAAATACTGCTGAGCAGCGAAGGTCGTCAGGTGCAATATACTGAGATCAATGCGCCATCAGCGTCGGGTTATGCAGCCTATGTTGCAGCCGCTGCGGCAAACCGCTTAATGCTGGATGATGGCTTTAGCATTCAGAATCCTTCACCTATTCGCTTCCCTGCGCCTGGCCTGTCAACGGCAAATGCAGTGCGCATGAGCGACGAAGTGACAAACCTCACGGGTGTGATCAGCTATCGCAAAGCCAGTGGAGGTTCGGGTGATGAGATGTACCGTTTAATGCCAACCGTTGAACCGGTATTTACCCGTCCTGAAGCACGTAAAGACCGTCCTGATGTAGGTGGTTCAATTCAGGTAGCCAGCTTTAACCTGCTGAACTTCTTCAATACCTTTGGTAGCAGCTGTTATTTAGGCGGTGGCACAGGTGATTGTCGTGGTGCGGATAACGCTGAAGAGTATGCTCGTCAGTTACAGAAAACTGTAACCGCTATTACTGCACTTGACGCTGACGTTCTGGGTGTCATTGAGATTGAAAATGACATCGTGGAAGGCTCAAACAGCGCCATGGCGTCACTGGTAACTGCGTTGAATCAAACCGAATCGGCCTGTAGCAATTATCAGTATGTTGATCCGTTACAGCGCGTGGGTACTGATGCTATTGCGGTTGGCTTCCTGTATTGCGCGGATACTGTAGAAGTAACGCCGGGTAGTACGTTAGCCATTCTGGATGACAGCCAGTTGGCTGCGTTGGGATTAAGCAGCTACGCGCCAGTATTTGATGGTTCATCTACCAGTCGTCCAAGCCTGACTGTCAGCTTCACTGAAAAAGCGACCTCTGAAGTGTTCACGGTATCGGTAAACCACTTTAAATCTAAAGGCGGTTCAGGTACGGGTGGCAACGCTGATGCGGGCGACGGTGCAGGCAACTGGAACGAGCGCCGTACTCAGGCTGCTGAAGTGCTGCATAAGTGGCTGGCCACTTACCCAACTGGCGTTAACGACGATGATATTCTGATCATTGGTGACCTGAATGCGTACAGCATGGAAGACCCCATTGTTGAGTTAACATCTAACGGATACACCAGTGTCACTGCCGGTGAAGCACACTACTCGTATGTATTTGATGGCTTTGCAGGTAACCTGGATCACGGTTTGGCGTCAGCGTCGCTGATGGACCAAATCACCGGAGCAACGTCGTGGAATATTAACTCAGACGAAGCCGATGCGTTGGATTACAACACCGACTTTGGCCGTCCGACGGACATTTTCGATGGCACTACACCTTACCGTACGTCAGATCACGATCCGTTGTTGATTGGTTTGTCGTTATCGTCTGCCTTAAAAGGCGATTTAGATGGTGACGGAGACATTGATCTTAACGACTTCATCCTGATCATGCGTGCAATCCTCACCAAGCGCCCCTATGATGCCGTAAACGACATCAACGGTGATGGCCTGGTGAATACGCTGGATGGCATATTGCTGCGCCGCAGTTGTACGCGTTCGCGTTGTGCAGTGCGTTAAGTAACAATGCGATTTTGAGATTGTATTTATACTAATAAAGAAGCCGCTCTTAGAGCGGCTTCTTGTTATGTGAAATCCGAAAAACAGTATTGCTTACACAAGCGTTTTACAGATAGTCAAACTCACTGCCCGATACGGCCAGTATGTTGGCAGCCTCTGCAAACAGTGCTGCTTTATGACCTTGCATACGCGGTAAAATGCGCTCGGCATAAAATGTACAGGTTTTCTGTTTACCGGCAGCGATATGTGGATTGCCACACTGGCTGGCTGCATCAGCCATGGAATACCACAATACACCAAGTAAGGCGTATCCCGTGTATTGCAGGTAATCGCATGCGCCGCCAGATGCATTCACCGGATCAAAACCCTTCACCGTTTGCGAAGTGGTATACCACTCCTGTAACAACTGCTCAGCCGTTTGTTTGTTATTGGGCTGTACTATGTTGCTAACTAACTCATTGAATGCCCGATAGGTGCTGTCCAGCATACCTTGCTTATCACGGGTGAGCTTTCTGCCAATTAAATCCTGTGCCTGAATACCATTGGTGCCCTCGTACAACATCGCAATTCGCACATCGCGCATCAGTTGTTCCATTCCCCACTCGCGGATGTATCCGTGGCCGCCATAAACCTGTACACCAAGACTGGTTGCTTCCAATCCGGTATCGGTCATGAAGGCTTTGCATACAGGGGTAAGGAATTGTAAAACGGCATTGGCCTCTTCTTTACGGTCATCTTCGGCATTATGCGCTATATCCATGTACTTGGCATAAAGCATTGCCAGTGCCCGACATCCTTCGGCGAAGGACTTCTGGGTTAGTAACATGCGCGCTACATCGGGCTGAAAAATAATCGCATCGGCTTTGTCGTTCGGTTGCTGAATACCCTGAGGCGCACGCGATTGTAAGCGCTCGCGGGCATAACTAAGCGCCCCTTGGAAAGCGGCTTCAGACGCCCCCAGCCCTTCCAGGCCAACCTGAAACCGCGCATCATTCATCATTGTGAACATACAAGCCAGACCCTGATGAGCCTCACCGATTAACCAGCCCGTTGCGCCGTCGAAGTTCATTACGCAGGTGGGGCTGGCTTTAATGCCCATTTTCTTCTCGAGGGCACTAGGGCCGGCAGCGTTGCGTTTACCGGGATTGCCATTCTGGTCGGGCAGAAACTTGGGTACCAGGAATAAACTAATTCCTTTAACCCCAGCAGGGGCGTCGGGCAATCTGGCCAGTACCATATGAATAATATTGTCGGTCCAGTCATGGTCGCCAGCGGTAATAAATATCTTACTGCCCGTGATAGCATAGCTGCCATCACCATTAGGCTCAGCCTTAGCAGACAGTAAGCTTAAATCACTGCCCGCATGCGGCTCAGTAAGATTCATAGTGCCGGTCCATTCACCGCTGATCAGCTTTTCCAGATAGATGGCTTTTAACTCGTCGCTGGCATGTTTAGTGATAGCCAGTACGGCACTCTCGGTTAACATAGTGGTAAGCCGCCAGCTCAGGTTGGCGGAATTCAGCATTTCATGTACGGGTACCGCCATGGAGTAAGGCAAGCCCTGTCCACCGTAGTTTACGTCTCCCAGCATGGCATTCCAGCCGTTTTCCACATAGCTGTGGTAGGCCTGGGCAAACCCCTGGGGGGTAGATACCTTGCCATCGGTAAGATGACAGCCGTGCTCATCGCCTTCGCGATTTAATGGAGCAACCACGTCAGCAGCGAACTTGCCGCCTTGTTCTATGACTTCCATCGCGAGATCGGCGTCAAACTCGCCTAATCCCAGCGAAGCGTAGTGTTCGTTTATCTTTAACCAGTCTTGCAATAAAAAGCGGAAATCCGCAAGCGGCGGTAGGTAGCCGGGCATAGCATTCTCCTAGTTGTATGCATTTGAATCCAGTCATCAGAACAACCGGGTTAAAACCAGTTATTTCCTGACAAGGCATTCAGCAGGGCAATAAATATAAACAAGTGTTTTAATTGTAGGGGTGCTACCCGGAAAATGTACAGCCGGATCAGAAATATTCCGCCACTAAGTCACTATTAGTTGAGCCAGAACAAAGTGAAAATAGGGGGTATTAGTACAGAGGATGATCCGCGACAGGCAGTTTGCCTGCTTTTACGTATGCATCCCGAAGAGGAATGAGATCATCAGCGAAACGCAATTCATCTTCACTGAGTAAAAATGGATCAACCTTTTCAAGCAGTTTCACTTCCAGACCAGACCAGTCAGGTGCATCAAATTGGGCCGGTAATCTGGCAATGGACGAATCGGCCGTGCAGTTGAATACCGGCATGCCGGAGGCGGTGAGCGAAAGCAGCGGGCCTACTTCCACATTTAAGCCGGTTTCTTCCCAGGTTTCGCGATGGGCGGTGCATTGCAAGGTTTCATTACCTTCACGACCACCTGCGGGAAAGTCCAGTTTACCGGTTAAACGATGACGAATAAGCAAGGCCGAATTATTCACTCTTATCAAACAAGCAGCCCCCTCAGAGCTGACGTTATCAGGGAGGGCTGTTGGGACACTTCGGCAAAATGGGGCAGACGGAGTAGGGTCTGAGCAGCCAAAAAGCGTTAAAACTACCAAAATCGCTGTTAAAAGCGATCCGCATTTCAATGGTTTCGGTAGAATTAGTAAGAGAATTTGCATGTTTTTAACAACAGTATGCGCCGCAGCCAAATGTAGGTGATCGCGGGGCAGTATAACAGGGTTTACTATGGCATTGGGTAAAAAGCTGTCGCCGTTATTGTTAGGTGTGGTCGCGATGACCGGTTTATTGGTGTATTTAAACTGGCCGGCAGACAATGTTGCACAGCCCATGGGGCAGCGCGCCACACCTGTTAAGGTGTTTACCGTTGAGAACAGGTTGTTTCCGGTAACCATAGACGCGCTTGGCACGGCTAAAGCGAATGAGTCTGTTACCTTAACGGCGCAGGTTACCGACACGGTTACTCAGGTTCAGTTTAACGATGGCGATACTGTGAAAGCTGGCCAGTTACTGGTTCAGTTGAACAATACCGAAGAAGTGGCGCGTGTTGCGCAACTTCAGGTAAGTCTGGATGAAGCTAAGCGCCAGCTGACCCGCATTAAAAATCTGGCAAAAACCAGTGCTGCTTCTCAGCAACTGTTAGATGAACAACAGGCGCTGGTAAAATCACTGGAAGCGCAAATCGCAGTTGCCAATGCCCAGTTAGCCGATTTGCAAATTCGCGCACCGTTCAGCGGCAAATTAGGCATACGTCAGGTGAGCGTTGGGTCATTGGTGCGCCCTGCCGATGAAATCACAACGCTCGATGATATCAGCGTAATCAAGGTTGACTTTAACGTTGCCGAAAATCACCTGGCAAGCATGGCGGCGGGCCAAAAGGTAACTGCTACCTCAGTTGCTTATCCAGGTCGGGAGTTTATGGGGGAAATCACCGCCATTGATTCGCGTATTGATCCGGTTACCCGGTCGATTCTGGCCCGCGCAATGATCAACAATGCCAGTGCTGATTTGCGCCCGGGTATGCTGATGAACGTAACCATTGAAAAGCAGGTGCTGGACACCCTGGTGGTACCTGAAGAAGCGCTCGTGCCTAATGGTGATAAACAGTTTGTGTATGTGGTAGCCGAAGATAATAAAGTGTCGGAACGGGAAATCCAGATTGGTGAGCGCCGCCCTGGCTGGGTTCAGGTTGTAACAGGATTGCAACTGGGCGAACAAATCATTACCGAGGGCACGCTCAGGGTTCGCGAAGGCTCGCTGGTTAAAATACTGAACCGTTCTGCTCAGGAGAGCTAAGCTATGTGGCTGTCTGATGTATCGGTAAAACGTCCGGTCTTTGCCTCGGTTGTTAACCTGCTGCTGATTATTTTCGGTATTGTTTCTTTTACTATGCTGTCGTTACGCGAATATCCGGACATCGATCCGCCAATTGTGAGCATCAGCACTAACTATCCTGGCGCGTCGGCCAATATTGTTGAAACGCGCATCACCCAGCTTCTGGAAGACCGTATCAGCGGTATCGAGGGCATTAAAAATATCACCTCTACCAGTCGTAATGGACGCTCCGATATTTCCATTGAATTTGAACTGTCACGTGATATTGATGCCGCGTCAAATGATGTTCGCGAGCGGGTTAGCCGCGCACTAAACAACTTGCCTGACCAGGCTGACCCACCGGAAGTGTCCAAGTCTAATTCCGATGAACAGGCGGTGATGTGGTTTAACCTGCGCAGCACCAACCTTAATACCATGGAGCTTACCGATTACGCTGAGCGTTACCTGGTGGATCGGTTATCCATTGTAAATGGCGTTGCTCGCATTCAAATTGGTGGAGGTCGCACCTATGCCATGAAAGTGTGGCTGGATCGCACTGCAATGGCGGCTCGTGGCGTAACTGTGGCCGATGTAGAGTCGGTGATCCGCTCTGAAAACGTAGAGTTACCGGCCGGGCAGGTTGAATCGTTTAACCGCGATTTTGAAGTACGTGTCGCCAGAACGTTCTTAACCCCCGATGACTTTGCTGCATTAACCATTGCCATTGGTGAGGACGGCTATTTGGTCCGCCTTGGCGATGTGGCCAAAGTAGAATTGGCAGCAGTAGATGATGAAACCGAGTTCCGTGGCGATGGCGTGAACATGATTGGTCTTGGGATCATTAAGCAGTCTAAAGCCAATACCCTTGATGTAGCGCGTGCGGCCAGAGCGCAAATTGCCATCATTGAACAATCGTTGCCAGACAATATCTTCATTGTGCCCAGCTACGATTCATCGGTGTTTATTGAAGAGTCAATCTCAGAGGTATACAACACACTGGGCATTGCGATGCTGTTAGTTATTGTGGTGATTTACCTGTTTCTGGGGAATGTGAGTGCCACACTGATTCCGGCGGTTACCGTACCTGTTTCACTGATTGCTGCATTTATTGTGATGCTGGCATTAGGCTTCTCTATCAATCTACTCACGCTACTGGCCATGGTACTGGCGATTGGCCTGGTAGTAGACGATGCGATTGTTGTGCTTGAGAACATTCACCGCCGGATTGAAATGGGCGAAGCGCCGTTACTTGCAGCCTATCGCGGAACGCGTGAAGTAGGATTTGCCGTAGTTGCCACTACACTGGTTCTCATTGCGGTGTTTGTGCCGCTGGTTTTTCTTGAGGGTAACGTAGGGCGCTTATTCACTGAATTTGCTCTTGCTATTGCTGCTGCCGTGGCCTTTTCCAGTGTAACAGCGTTAACCCTGTCGCCTATGCTCGGCTCAATTTTATTGAAGAAGAGTGAGCGCTCTGGGTTTGGCAACTGGCTGGACGGTCGGTTTAGAAAACTGGAAAACGGCTATCATGCGAGTCTGGGTAAAACCATTCATCAGCCAGTGATGATGATACTGCTGCTGGCCTTTGCTGTGGTTGCCATTTATCAGTTGCATGAACGCATACCGAACGAGTTCACCCCAAAAGAAGATCGCAGTAACTTCTACATCATTATGCAGGCGCAGGAAGGGGCCAGTTTTGAAAGCAATGCGCGCAACCTCAAGTTAATTGAAGATATCGTGATGGAGTATCGCGAAGCCGGTGAATTAGACCGGGTTCTGGTTCGTGCTCCTGGCTTTGGTGGCCGTGCAGCTATGGTAATTGTGGGCGTAGTGCCTTGGGATCAGCGCGACCGCAGCTCATTTGAAATCATGGATGAGATAAGTGAACGCCTGAACGTGATCCCCGACGTACGGGCCTTTGCCAGCATGCGAACCGGCTTAGGCGGCGGTGGTTTTAACCGTCCCGTGCAGTTTGTATTACAGGGCGATACCTATGAAAACCTGGCTGAATGGCGCGATATTCTGATTGAGAAGGCATCAGAAAATCCCAAACTGGTAAGGTTGGATTCTGACTACAAATCCACCTCACCACAGTTATTGATCGAAATCGACCGCGATCGGGCTGCCGATCTTGGTGTGTCAATAAGCGATGTGGGTCGCACGCTAGAAACCATGCTGGGGTCGCGCAGGGTATCTACTTTCCTGGATCGTGGTGAAGAGTACGACGTTATTCTTGAAGGGGAAGAATCGGCCTTCAGAAGCCCCGACAGTATTGAGAATCTGTATGTTCGCTCTGGTTATACCGGCAAGCTTATTCCGCTGGATAACCTGCTTAGCTTCACTGAATCTGCCACGTCAGCCCAGCTTAACCGATACAATCGCATGCGCTCAGTGACTATTTCAGCCAACCTTGCCAATGACTACACCATTGGCGAAGCGCTGGATTACCTGAATCATATTGTGGATACAGAGCTACCCGATGGTGTGTCGGTAGACTACAAAGGTGAGTCTCAGCTCTATCACGAGTCAGGCAATTCGTTTATCTTTGTATTTTTGTTAGCGCTGTCGATTACCTATCTTATTCTGGCTGCACAATTTGAAAGCTGGGTGCATCCTTTGGTGATCATGATGACAGTGCCACTCGCGTTACTGGGTGCTTTTATTGGGATTTACTTTGCCGGTATGACACTGAATATCTACAGTCAGATTGGCCTGGTAATGCTGATAGGCTTGGCGGCTAAGAACGGTATTTTGATTGTTGAGTTCGCCAACCAGCTCCGGGATGCTGGCGAAGAATTTGAAGAAGCGCTACGTAAAGCTTCAGCAATGCGCCTACGTCCGATTGTAATGACTGGATTTACCACCGTATTCAGTAGTGTCCCACTGGTATGGGCATCAGGCCCTGGTGCCGAAAGCCGCATGGCTATTGGTATGGTGATTTTCGCCGGTGTGCTTGTATCGGCATTTCTTACCTTGTACATCGTTCCAACCGCATATTACTGGATGGCCCGACACACCGGCTCGCCACTAAAACGCACGCACGAACTGGAGAAGCTGGACGCAGAAACGCCTTATGTAAAAGGCGAATAGGGGGATTTTGGCCTGTAGAAGGAATACGCATTCACAGGCCAGTTCTTTACACCTAAATCAACCAATCCGGCAAAGAAGAACACACAACGACCAACAAGGTACACCAAACAAACAGTGTAAAAATGAACGTGGGTGTTAATCCCTGACTAATGCGTTGTGGACTGGGTTTGTTGCTTCGGGGAATGAGTGTACTGGTAACATGTGCTGTTGCGATTGTTATTACAAAACCAATAAAGTTCCACCAGAACCAGAATAGCGGATTGTCGCTTAGCCACAGGAACGTATTGCTGAAGACACCCAGCAATAATCCGGTGTTAGCTGCTTTGGCCGTGATGCGCTTGCTATGTATCCCCAACAGAAACGTGGCCAGAACCGGCCCGTAAAACACGGAACCAATTTTGTTGATGGCTTCTATGATAGTAGGGGCAATATCGCCGGCATAAAAAGACAACAACAGCGTAACCATACCCCAGCCAATGCCCGCGAGCCTGGCAAAGCGCATATATTGTTGGTCGCTTACATCGCTGCCTTTCATCCGGCATATATCTTCTGTTGTCACTGCCGCCAGGCTATTTATTGCGGAACTTAACGAAGACATGGCTGCTGCCATGATAGCCACTACTAACAGTCCGGTTAATCCGGTGGGCAGGTAGTTTACAATGAAAACTGGCATCATCCAGTCAGGCTTGTTGGCAGGAATCTGAGCTTGTAAGTCTGGTGTTTGCATAACCAGTGCACCGATTACCAATCCTGCGCAGCAATATATCAGGGTGATAGGAAAGCGGCTTAAGGCAACGGTGTACATTACTTTGCGTAAATCACTTATGCTGTGCGCTGACAATGAGCGTTGTGCTTCAGATTGATCGCAACCGTAGTATGAAGCATAGAGTACCACCCCGCCAAACAGCATGGGGAGTAAGCCAAAGTCATTCCCCTGTAAACCCAGGGAGTCAAGATTGATGGCCTGTAAGCGATTGGTATCAAGTGCGGCCAGTGTAGCGTTTATGCCGCCCATTGCATCCAGCGCCATCACCAAACAAATCAAGGCTCCAGCCAGAATGAGTAACATTTGTACGGCATCGCCAAACACTACCGCTTTCATGCCTCCCACCGCAGAGTAGATGAGGGTGATCACCCCTATCAGAACAATACTGTGCCATTGCGCCATCCCCATGGTCCCCTGCAGGATCAGCGAGATGGCGTATATCATCATTGCGGTGGCAAATGAGCGGCTAAGCTGAAATACAAAACTGATAAGTAAACGCGTAGAACGTGCGAACCGTCGCTCCAAAAAATCATAAACACTCACCACTCCGCTTTGATGAAGCGTAGGGAGTAGGCGCCACATCATCAGCATCACTGCCAGCGGAAGGGCTAATTCATAAGACAGCCAGATCAGCCCACCGCCCTCGCGTAATCCCACAAAAGCAGGCGCCGAAATAAAGCTGATTGCAGATAATTGGGTAGCCATTACTGACAGTGCCAACGCTGGCCAGGGGAGCGTGCGCCCACCCAGGAAATAGTCTTTACGGTTGGGTTGATTGCGAAAGCTGATCCCCATGGCTAATAAGCCTACGAGATACAGGGCAATGATGCTGTAGTCAATCCAGGTCATAGTCAGATTCCTTTCTTTAGTCCAGTATGCAGATTTGATTATTAAATTACCAGTCGATGTTTGGTCGGTCAGGCTGGTGGTTTTATCGCGGTAGTCTTGCCTGAAATTCACTCAACTGATTAGATAGTCTCATTCAACAAAGGGTATAACCTCATGGGTAGACTGGTCGGTATAGTGTTCATTGCATTGTTGGGTGTAGTCGCGTGTAGTAATCAGGACTGGCGCACAGCCAGCCGGGAACCTGCAGGCATTTCGTTATCACCTGACTTGATAACCGATGCCGTTATCGAAGTATATGCGGCTGATGCCTTTAGCTGGCGAGGCTGGTTTGCTGTGCATACATGGATAGCGGTTAAGCCTGAAATGGCAGAAGAATACACAGTGTATGAAGTGGTTGGCTGGCGCGTGAGACAAGGTCAACCAGCACTGCGCACCTATACCACGAAAACACCCGATCGGTATTGGTATGGGGCGAAGCCAGAAAAGCTATTGTCTGTACAGGGGGTTAAGGCCAGCGCACTGATTCCTCAAATAACCGATGCGGTATCCAGATATCCCTGGGCAAATGAATACCAGGTCTTTCCCGGCCCAAACAGCAACACGTTTCCCGCGTGGATAGGATTACAAGTACCGGAGCTAGAACTGAATTTGCCTTTTAGCGCTATTGGGTCTGGTTATGCAAGTAGCGAAAGTGAGCCACAATGATGCTGTTTAACCAGGTACGTTTAACCCTGATTGCCTTTTTTAGCTATATGGTTATGTCGGGGCTACTTACACAAGCGGGCGTTATTCTGAATGCTGTTGCTGCTACGTTACAGCTTCCGCCTGCGGTTGCTGTGAGCATGTTTTCGTGGCTTACCGGAGGCGTGCTGGTTGGCACCTGTGTGTCGATGTACCTGTATACCAGGTTTTCGCTAAAATATTTGTTGGTACTCACTTACTCAGGTTTGCTTATTTTACTGTTAGTGCTGGGCGTAATCATGCCTCAGAGTTACAGTGCTGTAGCTGCGATCTTCTGGTTATTGGGGCTTGCATGTGGTTGTGGGCTGTCTGGTGGTGCGGTAATCATTTCCAAGATTTATCAGGCGCAAAGACGGGCATCGGCGTTTATTGCAACCGACTGTGCATTCAGTGCTGCGGGTTATCTCTTTCCTACACTGGCGGGTTGGTTACTGGCACAGCATTACCCGTGGCAGTACAGCTACCTTGCCGTTGGTGGAATTGCGCTGCTCATTCTGATTTTTGTTCTGTCTGGAGATTGCCCGCAAGCACATGAGTCGCGCAGTCCACTATTACAGGGGAATAGTCGTAATACGGTTGCACATAACTCTGCATGGCTACAGTTTCGCTCGATAGTTAATGTGCGGGTAGTATGCATGGCACTTGCAGTGTGTTCGTATCTGATTGCGCAAACCAGTTTTCTTACCTGGGCCCCCAGTTATTTGTCGGTTGCATTTGGCTTATCACCGGACGCGGCAGGGCAAGTAGTTGGAAATTACTGGGGCGCGTCAATATTTGGATTACTGCTGTCTGTGGCGCTGGTCAATGTTGTGCCTACCAGATGGTTGTTAATCTGTGCCAGTATGATGGCTATTGGATTAACTTTCTCCATGGTATCAAGTGGCTCTGGAGAAATGTTTATTTCTCTTGGGTTTGCGTTTGGCTTTCTCACCACGTGTATCTACAAAGTCGCAATATCGCTGGGAACACAGCAGATCCCTAATGCACCGCCCATGCTGGTTACCTTGATGCTGTTTAGCGGCAGCGTTGGGAGTACTATTGCGCCGGCCATTTCGGGTGTGGTTGTAGCAGCGTCAAACGAGCAAGGCGCACTGTGGTTGTCTGTTTGTTGTTACTTGCTTATGGCACTTTTATTTATTGTTACTCTGGTAAGCGAAAACAAAAAAGGCCAGTCGGGTGACTGGCCTTTGAAACGGGTTACTTAGTGTAACAACTTGGCTTTCTTACTCGTCAAGGAAGCTGCGCAGTTGCTCAGAACGGCTCGGATGACGCAGCTTGCGCAATGCTTTTGCTTCGATCTGACGAATACGCTCACGGGTAACGTCAAACTGCTTGCCTACTTCTTCCAGTGTATGGTCAGTGTTCATGTCGATACCAAAACGCATACGCAGTACTTTTGCTTCACGCGCTGTCAAACCAGCTAACACTTCTTGTGTCGCGTCTTTCAGGCTGTTGCCTGTTGCTGAATCCAGAGGCTGCACTATGGTGCTGTCCTCAATGAAGTCGCCCAGATGCGAATCTTCATCATCACCGATGGGGGTTTCCATCGAGATTGGCTCCTTGGCAATTTTCAGGACTTTACGGATCTTGTCTTCAGGCATCATCATGCGCTCAGACAATTCTTCCGGGGTAGGCTCGCGGCCCATTTCCTGCAACATCTGACGCGAAATACGGTTCAGCTTGTTAATGGTTTCAATCATATGAACCGGGATACGGATAGTCCGTGCCTGGTCGGCGATTGAGCGAGTGATCGCCTGACGAATCCACCATGTTGCGTAAGTTGAAAACTTATAACCACGGCGGTATTCAAATTTATCTACTGCTTTCATCAAACCGATGTTACCTTCCTGAATCAGATCCAGGAACTGCAAGCCGCGGTTGGTGTACTTTTTGGCAATCGAAATTACCAGACGCAGGTTAGCTTCAACCATTTCTTTTTTCGCGCGGCGGGCTTTGGCTTCACCAATAGACATACGACGGTTGATGTCTTTAATGTCTGCGATAACCAGACCGGTTTCTTGTTCAACCTGCGAAATCTTGCTTACGCTACGTTCAATTTCTTCTTTGTACTGTGCCAGTAAGCCAGTATAAACTGCTCCGCTTTTCAGCAAAGCGTCCAGCCATCCGGTTGTGGTTTCATTACCGGCAAATGCCTTAATGAAATCTTTCTTAGGCATCTTCGCGTGAATAACGCAGTACTTCATAACCAAACGTTCCTGAATACGAACGCGGTCCATCATTTCACGCATGTTTTTAACCAAGCGGTCGAACTGCTTGGGTACTAAACGGAATTCTTTGAAGATATCGCTAAGCGCTGCGATTTCTTTCCGAGCGGCATCATGTGTGCGGCCCTTTTGTTCAATTACCTTGCGGGTAATTTGGTACTGTTCGCGTAACTGGGCAAATTTTTCGCGTGCTTGCTCAGGATCAACGCCGCTGTCATCTTCTTCTTCAGCGTCGTCATCATCATCGTCGTCATCGTCGTCTTCATCATCCAGTTCTTCCTGTGATAACTCAGAGCCAACGTGGGTCGCAGTAGGGGCAAGGTCTTCTTCGCTGTTTGGATCAACAAAGCCAGAAATAATATCGCTTAAGCGGATTTCTTCTGCTTCGTACAGGTCCCATTGGTCCAGTAAGTAGGTAATGGCTTCCGGGTATTCCGCAACTGAACACTGTACCTGATTGATACCGTCTTCAATGCGTTTGGCGATTTCAATTTCGCCTTCACGGGTGAGTAGTTCAACCGTTCCCATTTCACGCATGTACATGCGCACCGGGTCGGTAGTCCTGCCTATTTCACTTTCAACCGTTGCCAGGGCCTGTGCGGC
>NZ_JBLBUE010000038.1:0-26673 GCF_047290655.1 Alteromonas sp. AMM-1
ATTGCGCTGGCAATTTTTGCCAGCGAACCTGCAATGGTATTGTCCATCTGGAACTGGTGTTTGATCACAAAATCCTGATTCAAATCCCAGATAACCTGCATCCCTTCCTGTTCAGCATACGACGAAATGGCCTCTCTAAGCGTATTGCCAGCTTTAAACGTACGGTACTTGTACTCACCAACCCAGCGGCCATCGGCAGGTTTTAAACTGCTCGACATCGACTGCAACTGCGCGTCCAGACCTTGCTCGGACGGCGTAATATCCAGCACCATATCGCCTCCCTCCGTTTTAACGGGATCATTGGACGACATTCTGAACTCGCGATAAAAATCAGACAGACCTTTTGCCACCGAGCGTTCTTCCGGTGCATCTACCGGTGTAGGCGCACCTGTATTGCTCAGTTGCAAATAAATTACCACAGACGCAACAATGATCACCGCCAGCGCCAGGCTGAGGTGTTTGGCCCAAAAGACCGCAGAAGAAGGTTGTCTTTTCATGCGTTGCTACCTATTTGCATGCTATGGTTTTGTTCAGATTCATACATTTACTATATGACAATGTTACACTTTTCGCATTTAGTCTTTGTATAAAGACGGACCGTCCGGATCCGGACGCGTTTTAAAGCGTTTATGCATCCACAAGTAGCTGTCGGGCTGCTCGTCTATAATGCGTTCAATATGCGAATTCAGCAGCGTAAGACCCGCTTTATCATCCAGTTCTTTCAATTCCATTAGCGGGGGATACAACTTCACCTTATACCCTGTATCGGTATATTGCGAGGTAACCATTAGCGGAACACTCTCAGTACGGCGAATAAACATCAGTGTTGCCGTGGTGGTAGCCGTTTCTTCTACTGCATAAAACGGCACGAAAATACTTTGACTGCGACCGTAATCCTGATCGGGCAAATACAAACACAGTTCCCCAGCATCCAATGCTGAAAGCAGTGCGCGTGCATTGCGCTTGTGGATCATGTATTTATTCGATCTGGCTCGACCCCGATACTGTAGATAGTCCATCAGGGGATTATTGTGCTTGCGGTAGAACGCCACACTGGGGTAAGTGAGTCCTAACACCCGACAGGCAAACTCCAGATTCATGTTGTGAAGCGCCATGCCAAACACGCCTTTATGTTGCTCCAACACGGCTCTGGCATGCTCAAATCCTTCTACCACCCCATGTTTTCTTACCCGCCAATCCGGCCACCACCAGCCCATGGCTGTTTCAAAAACGGCCATGCCAGCACGGTACAGGTTTTGTTTAACCAGCTTGTCTTGTTCCGGCCTGGAGAGGTGGGGATAACACAACGCTATATTTTTACGCGCGACCTTAACCCGACTTTTCGCCAACGCCGCCAGCAATGCGCCTGTGCCGCGACCAAGTAGTTTAATAACCGGATAGGGTAACCAGGTAACAATGTACAGTAACACCATACTGATCCACACCAGCCAGAATTTTGGACCTAAAAAAGATATTTGAAACTTGGGAGGGGTAATTGCTACAGACAAAAGGGCAGTGTCCTATTTATTCGATTCCGTCACTCCTGCCCGTTTCACATGTCTAGCAACAGCAGGAGGTGTTTTTCCGAATGAATTGTAGCGGATAAATAACGGGTTTCATACACTGTAGCGTCATGAAGTCGTTTCAGTTTGGCTGTGGGTTAATAATGCGAATCGATATACCGGAGTTTTTTCTCGAACGCTTCTAAGTCTTGTGTATGCTGATATTCAAATCGGTACTGATTGTGAAATCCAAACTGCATCGACACCAGTGCATCTTGCATATACAAGGTGTATCCATCGAAGTCAGTAAACGCTAACACACCTTCCAGCCGATACTTTTCATCACACTGCTCACCGTGAGTACGAATTTTATCGAACACTTTAAGCACTAATTTACTGTCGAGTTCGTTCTTCATAGCGGTTTCCTATTGCCTGCTGCACTTAATACACGCTAATTCGGATTTGAGATCGCCTATTGACTAACAATGACCCGTGAATCCTAATTAAAATTATAGCGGATCCCTAATGATATCAGACCGGTATCGAAGCCATCTTTACCGCGCATGTATTCTGCTTCCAGGCGCACAAAAGTTTTCGTGGCAACGTAATAATCAAAACCCAGTCCAATGATGCCTGCCGCAACACCTTCGTCAAACTGACATACAGCCTGTCCATTCAACATACCGGCCGATTCACCAAGCAGACACTCACTGTCAGTAGATAACTCAACAGCCTGCACGTCAAAATTAGCCACACCTAATCGATAAAAGAGCTCGCCAACAGCATGCGATGCTTTACCCGTTACGCCCAAATATAAGCCATTTGCCTGTATACCAAGTGTTGAAAAGTCACTTTCTGATTCAATATCTGCCAGTTGAATAAAGCCTGCTTCTACATACCATTGCCGGTGGAACTGATGACCTAAGATCAATTTATAACTGAAGGCTTCTTCTGCAGTATTACTGTACTCAAGATCACTGTATCCTGCGCTAATAACACCGTACATTTTTTCGATAGCAGCAGCTGACTGCGACGCCAGTAGAGTGGCTAACATCAACACGATTTTTGTAGTTTTCATTCATTATTGTCCATCTGGCAGTATGGCTTTTCCAAGCCAACTGGCAGTATTTATGAGGAAACCGTCTGTTTAAAAAAAGTATTCCACGTTGATTTCAATATGATCATCACGGCGCACAAAGAAATACGGATCGGTTTGCGACTGTGTGGAAAAGAAATAACCGTTCAGCGTCCATTTCCAGTTATCTGTCATGCGGCTCGATGCTTCGATAAACGCACTGTATGTTTCCATGTCGTCGAGGTCCTGAACATAGCCCGCCAGAACAGTTGTACTGTCGGGGTCGTTCCAACTCCAGCGCAAGCCTACCATCACATCATTTTGAGCGGGGACAAAGAAGCTGCTATCGCGCTCATCATACTGATATTCCGCCAGCCAGCCGATGTCGTAAACCGAATCAAATATACCCACGGTGGTATATTCAAATCCGGCTACTGCTGCCATAAAGCTCTGCGTGTTGCTCTTGCGATGGATGGCTTCGAACTTGTAAAGCACCGCACCATTCACCCACAACATATCCGCACCAATCTGCTGCATTTGTTCATAGTACGGTCGTAACACTAAATCACTGGTTTCCAGGCTGCCTTCCACCACCAGTTGAGGTTCCCGATTAGTGCCGTCAAAGTACGACAACCCTACCTCCCAGTTGCCCAGGGATTGTTGCCATCGCAGTGCATAATCAACGTTGCTTTGCTCTTCTTCAGATTCGTACAAGGCATTGTCATTACTAATGGGTACAATTGGCCGTAAACGTCCTTCGGTACCGGCAAACGTCCGCTCTCTGAAGTACGGCAGAATGTAGGCACTTATGGCACCACTTTCCATCAGATACGAAGCACTCACCATGGGCTGGCCCAGTTTCTCTTCACCATCTACCCGTTCAACCGAATCCGTTTGATTAATCACATCAACAAGGTGCAAGGATTCCGTTTGGCCCCAAAACACCTTGCCAATCCCTGCCCGAAGTTCGTAACTTTCTGAGGCATGCAGCCACATAAGCTCCCGAATGTCTGCGTGGGTTCGTTCAGTGTCGTACTGATCAGCTCTTACAAACGGCTTAAATGTCAGCCTGTCGCTGCCATCGTTCCAGTCCATAAACACTTCTGGCATTACCGTTACAGAAGTTTGAGACCGACGCTGCTCCGGAAACAAGGGATCCTGCAAAAAGTAGCGTTGTTCAATGGTTGCTGTGCCGCTGAATTCCACCTCAGCATAAGCCCAGGGTGCAGTGGCACAACAGGTGAAAACGAATAATGGGATGAACTGGCGCATGGCTTAGCGGGCCCTCTTCAGACTGTCCTGATCCAAATCACTGTCCTTCAGGCCGGTTTTGAACTCAATTTCGTTGATGAACATCGCCGTGCTTTTGCCGGTCTGTTCATTAAACATTTCAGAGGTATGCGGACGCCAGTATTTATCCAAATACAGTTCGTAGTCATCAAGGATCAGGGTTTTCAATAAATCCCCTTTTTTGTCGAAGAAATCCATTTTCAGTAAGCGGTAATGTTCTTTGTCGATGAACGCTATTTGTTTTGAGTACCCGGAAAACTCATCAACCGGCACTTGTTCCAGTACAAACACTTTCTGGTCATCAAACGTATCGTCACGCAGGTAATTAAACTGGTACTTCTCCAGTTCAAAAGAGGTCATGTCCTCGTAGGCAAACTCACTACTCATAAACGGGCCAGACTTATTCTGAGAGGCAATGCGCTTCACTCTTTTTACCGTAGGAAGGTACATCCACTGATCATCCGGGGTAAGCGTATTAGAAAAACTCAGAAATGCTGACCCTTTAACATCAGCAGGAGAATCAAAAATGGTAAGGGATTTATCGCCTTCTTCAGCTCGCTCCAAAGTGAATACCCGTAGCGCGCGTTCGGATTCTTTTCCGCGGGTATCCCGCAGCACCATAGTGGTTGATGCAACAGTGTCTTCCCAACCCGAATTTCTTAGCTTGCGTTCTTTAGCTATTCTCAATCCTTCTGCCGGATCGGCCAGCACAGAAGTGGCTGCCACCGCAGATAAACAAAGTCCAAGTAGCGTGTGTGCAAACACCCGTCCTATTTTAGCCATGTGTGATTCCTTCTTTTTATGCTGTAGTCACTATACCCATTGCCATAGCAAAGCACCATTGCATCATATCAATCAGTTACATAAAACGCCTAATGACGTGTTTTTTTAGTGTGATTGCGGCATTCATATTCAGCCAAACCAACCATGTGCACATTTTTTGTACTGAAAAATTGCCAGTCCCCACTTTAAAAAAGTTTACTTTTTAACCGCCTTTTTTCAATTCAGCCTAAAGGTAAGTCATTGTTTTTACCGTCCAAATCTAGTAGCACTTGGGTAAAACAATAACATAAACCAATAATATCAATGACTTAACAATACATTTGCAAAATAAAAAAAAGGCTGTAGTATTAGCACAATCCAACTGGTCAGATGAGCGGATGAGTTATGAGTATCAGAACAAGTTTGAAGAAAGTTTTACCTCCAATTTCTATTACAGAGCAGGAAGCGTTAGACGCCGGCGATATTTGGCTGGAGTCTTCTATTTATCGCGGAGCGCCCGACATGGAGGCATTGCGTGCAGTTCCTCAAGCCAAGCTGAGTGCTGACGAGCAGGCGTTCCTCGACGGTCCTGTGCAAAAATTACTGGAAATGGTTGACGATTTTGAATTAGGTAATTCAAAGCATATTCCACAACACATCCTGGATTACCTGGGTGAGAACCGTTTCTTTTCAATGATCATTCCGAAGAAATTCGGTGGTCTGGAGTTCAGCCCCTATGCGAACTCAACAATCGTATCTACCCTGGCAGCGAAAAGCGGCGCGTTAGCAGTAACCGTAATGGTGCCTAACTCATTAGGCCCGGGCGAACTGTTAATGCACTACGGCACTAAAGCGCAGCAGGATTATTGGTTACCTCGCCTGGCTGTAGGTCAGGACATCCCATGCTTTGCATTAACCAGCCCTGAAGCAGGTTCAGATGCCGGTGGTATTCCTGATGCGGCTATCGTGACTAAAGGTCAGTGGGAAGGCAAAGAAGTTATCGGCTTAAAAGTAAGCTGGGACAAACGCTACATTACACTTGCCCCTATCGCTACCGTACTGGGTTTGGCGTTTAAAGTATTTGATCCAAACAAACTGCTTGGCGACAAGCTTGAGCTGGGTATTACCTGTGCGCTGTTACCTAAGTCACACCCAGGTGTTGAACTGGGCAATCGTCACGATCCAATGGGTGTGCGTTTCTATAACGGTACCACCCGTGGTACTGACGTGTTCATTCCAATGGACTTCATCATCGGTGGCCAGAAAAACATCGGTCGCGGCTGGCAAATGCTGGTGAGCTGTCTGGGCGCAGGGCGCGGTATTTCGTTACCGGCTATGGGCACTGCAACTGCTCAAAGCGCGTTAAAGTCAACCGCTGAATACGCCTTTGTACGCGAACAGTTTGGTTTGCCAATTGGCCGCTTTGAAGGGATCCAGGAAAAACTGGCAGAAATCGCGGGCAAAACATTCCTGTGTGAAGCAATGCGTGTACTCACTACGGAAGGTTTAGGTCTGGGCCTGAAGCCATCAGTAGTAACTGCTATTGCGAAATACCACATGACAGAAATTGGTCGCGATGTAATGAACGCAGCCATGGATGTTCAGGCTGGTAAAGGCATTCAGCGTGGTCCACAAAATACCCTGGCTACCGGCTATTCAGCATTGCCAATCGCTATCACAGTTGAAGGTGCAAATATTCTTACCCGCAACCTGATGATATTTGGCCAGGGCGCTATGCGTTGCCACCCATACCTGAAGGAAATGGTGGATCTGATTCACAGCGACGATAAGAAAGCCGATGGCGAGTTCAATAAGGTACTGCGTAAAACAATCGGGTTCAGTGTTAACAACTCGTTCCGCAGTATTTTCAAGAGCTACTTGCCGTTCACTCGCGGCGCGCAGTCAAGCCTGCCAGAAGTACGTAAGTACGAAAAACGCCTGAACGCGCTGTCTGCCAAACTAGCGCCACTGGCTGATTTATCTCTGGCGGTATTAGGCGGCGACCTGAAAAAGGCCGAGCTGCTGTCTGCTCGTCTGGGTGACATCATGAGCTACCTGTATGGTGCAATGGCGTCAATTCGCTACTACGAGCAACGCATTGAAGATCGCCAGCAGGCCAAGCCGTACTTCGACTACGCAATGCAATGGTCTTTACAGCAGGCTGAACAGGCACTGGTTAACTTTGTTCGCAACTTCCCGAACACAGCAACCCGCGGATTGATGCGCTTCCTGACTGCTACATACAGTGGCAGTGTTAGTACCATCAGTGATGATCTGGTTCGCGAACTGTCATTGGCAGCACTGCAGGACAACAGTGTGAAAGCACAGCTGACGCACCTTGTTAAAGCTACCCCAGGTGATGGTAATGACATCAATGAGCAGGCGTTTAAAGCCAAGCACAAAGTATTACCACTGCTGGGCAAAGTACAGAAAGCATTGCGCGAAGAGCCTGTTATTCCGTTCTTGTCGTTTGAAAATGCACTGAACAAGTTGCAGGCGCGCGGTGTAATTAATGCTGCCGATGCAGCCGCACTGCACGATTACAATGAAAAACGCAAACTGGCCATTCGCGTTGATGAATTTACGTTTGATATGGAATTGATTTCCGCAGAAAACGTCGCGTCAGAAGCCAAAGACGCAGCCTAATCCGTACTCAATAAGTACCTGTTTGCCGGACGCCTTGTCGTCCGGCTTTTTTTACTCGCTGCGAATACCCTACTATTAAATTCACAACTCCTCAGACTGGCTTACTGGCGAAATTTCACTATCATTAATATTGTTGCCGTGCGAAACCGGCAAATATCCGTATACGTGGTACACACCACAATAATAAAAGCAATAATCACAGTGGAATGGTTACAGAGCAGGCATGCAGCAGTCCCCCTTTAAAACCAGGCTCAACACGATTAACCAGGATGTGGTAGAGCTTCTTTACTCCAATGCGTTTAATGGCTTGTTAATTACTATCCTCAGCGTAAGTGCCATTACATTTGGATTCGACTCTGGAGCCGGGCAAGAAACCAAACAACGCGTCTGGGGCATCATTTTGGTTTTTACCCTGATTCGGGGACTCGACGCAGCTTACTGGTTTATTAAACTTCGACACGCGAACTACGCGCCAGAGCTTCCTTTCTATCGCTTTTTTGTGGGCTCTGTTTTTACTGCTGTTTTGTGGGCTGTATTTGGCATTTCGTTTTTTGACAGTATGTCCACGCTGGAATTTGCCTCAACCATGATCATTATGTCAGCCATGGCGGGCGGTGCGGCAACCGTACTTGCTCCCAGTATGTTACTGGTGATCACCTATACCACCATCATGCTAATACCCATGTCATTAAGAGCGATTTATGACCATCGGGATGAATACAACATGCTGGGATTCCTTGGTGTTTTGTTCTGGATATCCATGTGTGGCGCTTCCAGTCGCGCTAACCTTTTTATTCGCAGAGCCATTGAAATAAAGCACAAGAACGACGAATTGGTCGACCTGATGCGCAACGAACAAAATGAAGTTAAACGAGTTAACCTGCAATTACTCGAATCCAACCAAAAGCTCGACCAGGCCAACAACAATCTTGAGAATGAGGTGTTACGCCGAACCCAGGAAATTCACCGGTTATCTAACCGGGATCCGCTTACTGGCCTGATGAATCGCACGGCATTCATGCAACATTTTGAATGGATGATTGAACAATCCGTACCCAGCAAAAACAAGCTCGCGATTTTGTTTATCGACCTGGATGGCTTTAAGCAAATCAATGACACTTTTGGTCATCAGTCCGGTGATGCTGTATTAACCGCCGTTGCGACGCAATTGTCGCAGTTTTGCGAAACAGACTGCGCAGGCCGTTGGGGCGGAGACGAATTTATTATGGTGCTCCCCTACGCAGACGAAGTAGCAGCCACAGCCATAGGGCAGGCTGCCCGCAGCAGTTTAGCCAATATTAAACAGGTTGGTGGCAATGATGTAAGTATTGGCGCTACTATCGGTATCGCGATTTACCCAAATCACAGCGAGGACGCGGCGACATTGGTTCAGTTAGCCGACCTCACCATGTATTTTCACAAACGCTCTACCCCGGGTGTAGTGGGCGTGTTTTCTGATTCTTTGTACGATACGCTAAACGAAGAGGTGCGCCTGCGTGATGGTCTGCGCCAAGCGATACAACGTCAGGAAATTCATGTTGTTTACCAACCTATTATTGAGGCCGGAACGAAGAAACTCTGGGCTGTTGAGGCACTGGCGAGGTGGTGTTTTCACGACCAGTGGATAAGCCCGGCGGTATTTATTCCACTGGCAGAAAAAACCGGCCTTATCCAGGACATTGGAAACTGGATCCTTCACCGCGCCTGCATAGACACAGCCCAATGGCCTGATGACTCGCTATCGGTTTCCGTGAATGTTTCGGTACTTCAAATGCTCAATGATAATTTTATTCGCCAGGTGGATCAGGCAATCAATAGTTCTGGTCTTGCCCCGCACAGATTACATCTGGAAGTTACCGAATCGATCTTCGCCGATGACATGGCCATTCTTACCGACCGGATTGCCGCACTGAAGGCGCGCCATATCCACATAGCGATAGACGACTTTGGTACCGGATTTTCATCCCTTAGCCTGCTTCAGGCGCTGGATTTTGATCTGCTTAAAATAGACCGCGCGTTTGTACAACAAATCACCGAAGGCAACGATACCATTGTTCGCGCCACCCTACTGATGGCGAAAGAGTTTGGTTGCAAAACGGTGGCAGAAGGAATTGAAACCCCTGAACAAGCGGCGATACTTGAAGCGATGGGCGTAGATTGCCTGCAAGGTTACCTGTTTGCCAAACCTTTAGAGAAAAACGATCTGATAAAATGGTACACTAATCAACACCATTCTAAACATAATTCACAATAACATGGCTCAATTGTATTTCTACTATTCGGCAATGAATGCCGGTAAATCCACGTCACTGCTGCAGTCGGCCTATAACTACAAAGAACGCGGGATGAACGCGGTAATTTACACTGCGGCACTCGATGACCGGTATGAAGTAGGCAAGGTCACCTCCAGAATAGGTTTGCAAGCGGATGCCCAGTTATATCGTAGCGAAGACAACCTTTATCAGGCAATTGGGGCTTTGCACAACAGCAAACCACTGGATTGCGTGTTTATTGATGAAGCGCAATTTTTAACCAAAGCTCAGGTGTATCAGTTAATCGAAGTCGTAGACGAACTCGATATTCCGGTATTAGCGTATGGCCTGCGAACCGACTTCTTGGGTGAAACCTTTGAGGGCAGCCATTATTTACTGGCCTGGGCGGATAAGCTCTTTGAACTTAAAACCGTTTGCTACTGTGGCCGCAAAGCCAACTTTGTTGTGCGATTAGACGAGCAAGGCTATGCAGTTACCAGCGGTAATCAGGTTGAAATTGGCGGCAACGATCGTTACGAATCCATGTGTCGCAAACACTTCAAAGCTCTGGTGTGGGATCACCAGGAATAATCTATTCAATATACAGATTAACTTACCTATTTTTTATGCTAACCTGATGTGATTGACACCACCGGGGATTATTTATCCACTGCAAAATAGTAAAAAAAGCCAACTAAGTGGTTTTATTTACGCGCAGTAATTCAGTCCTCCCTCAGACTAAACACAGGTAAAAGGAAGCATAAATATGGTATTACGCCGGGTAGCCCAGTGTGCTCTGGGTTTGTCATTTATTACCGTTACGGCATGCGCTGCAACTAACGCGTTTCAACCTACATCGCTAAAACAGCTGGATACGGTAATCGACAACGCGCTTGAAACTTTTCACACGCCGGGCATGTCTGTTGGGGTGATTCAGCATGGCGAAGTGTTATATGCCAAAGGGCGCGGCTTTCGCAATCTGGAGAATCGCCAACCGGTTACTGCTGATACCCTGTTTCGCCTGGCATCCACGTCCAAGGCATTTACCGCAGCAGCGCTGGCTATTGCTATAGAAGAAAATGGCCTGACCTGGCAAACCCGTGTAACCGATATTCTACCTGAATTTCAAATGCAGGATCCCTGGGTAACACGGGAATTTACCCTCCTGGATTTACTTACACACCGTTCAGGTTTAGCCAGTGGCGCCGGCGACAGTATGCTCTGGCCCGAGCCCAGTGGCTTTACCCGCACAGACATCATTCACAATTTGCGCTACCTCACGCCGGTATCCAGCTTTCGAAGTGAATACGCCTACAGCAATGTAATGTATATTACTGCGGGCGAGGTGATTGCCAGGCTGTATAAAAGACCTTATGCAGATGTGATCAGCGAAAAGCTCTTTACGCCTTTAAATATGCAATGCTTTGCTGGCGATTTGTCAGATGCCGCTCTGAACAATGTTGCAATGAGTTACGGCCATAATGACCAACGCGGGATCTATGCCATCCCCCGCAACAGCATCGAAGGACGTGAACTGGTATCTGCTGCAGCAGGTGGCATAGTTTGCAGTGCAACTGATATGCTCAAGTGGCTACAAATGTGGTTGAATAAGGGAATTGCTGCAAATGGCGCTCAGGTGCTGTCTGAGGCTCAAATCACTACCCTGCAACGCGCTTACACTGTGTTGTCGGTGACTGATACCGACGAAGAATGGGACGGCACACTGTTTAAATCCTACGCATTAGGCTGGCGGTTGTCTGACGTGCACGGAAACATGGTTATTTCTCACACCGGAACCTTGTCGGGCTATCAGGCGTACGTCGCCATGGTACCTAACAAAGATCTGGCTATTGTTATTCTCAACAATGGTTCAGATTACGGTGCCAGAGGCTCTGTTATGCAACACATCCTGAAAGCGTTCATTAGTCCGGCTGACAAGCAGGACTGGGTTCAAAATTACGTGGATTATCAGGCCAAGCGGGAACAACGCTACCTGGCAAGTAATATAATACCCGTTGGCACCGGTGAGGTGATTCTGGATCCGCTTGCATATACAGGACGCTTTATCGACCAATGGTTTGGTGCGCTATCCATAACGCAATCCAACAATTCCCTGCGAATTGTTTCTGAAAAGATGCCCATGCTCACCGGAACACTTGAGCCATTCAGTGACCATACCTTTGTGATCCGATGGGACAATCAAAATGCAGCCAGTGACGCGTTTATCCATTTTGATGTTAACACCCAACGCAAAGTAACCGGGCTATCCTTATACCCCTTTACCAATAAAGTAACGGATGATCACGAATACAGGGATATGTACTTTTATGCAGTCAATTCAGAAAACCAATCAGAATAATTAATTTTAATTAATATAAACGAGCCGTGATGCGCGCTATTCTGCATCCATCAACTACAAGGAGAGCGCATCATGGCTACGTTAATTAAACACATCATCGGTAAATCAACAGAACAAACAACCGCCCCCTGTCCGGTAGAATGTAACTACAGCAATAACTACTATGGAGATCAGGTTTGCCGCCCGATTGTTAACAACAAGACTGGCAACCGGTAACCGAATTAGCGGTCGGCAGGCGCATTCTGTCGTAGACAAGTAGCGGTAAAAACCGCTATTCTGGGAATGAGAGTCGAACGACTTTAGGTGAGCGGGTGTTATTGTGCTGCCCAACCAGGTACATGGCACCCGATTCATCTTTCACCTGGGTTCCAAAAAACAGGAAATCAGCCAGTTCTGGCATGGGGTATGACACCGTTGTACCGCTCGTTGTTTCATAAATCAGCCATTCTGGTTCACTACCCGGCCGTCTGCTGGCACCCATCACAAACTGTTCGCCATCGATCGAAAACAAACTGGGAATATTGGCTTCACCGGCGGGATTAAAAAACCCTATTTTTTCGAGTTTCGTGTCTTTACTGCCTTCGGCGTGTAAACGGAATAACTGGCCTTTATGCAGGGTAAAAAACACATCGCCATTTTTCATGGTGGTAAAACCCACAATACCGCGATACGACGACATTCTATTATCGGAGTACTCAGGCAACGGGAATTCATGCACCACGTTCAGACGATTGTCGAGTTCAGCTAAAACCGCGACAAACCCTTGCTCATTTGCAGCAGGAATGAGTTTAGGTACATAAACATGCCCTTCGCCGTCAACCAACAGCTGGCGGGATACGTGGCCAGGAACAGAACCTACTTCCGTTTTATGTACCCGCCCTGTTGCGGTGTCGTACTGATACAACACGTGCCCCCAATAACCCAACGCGTAAACATAGTGCCCGTCAGTATTAATAGCAATCAGGGCTTCCGGCGTATGAAGTAAATGCTCCCACACTGCTTTTACTGGATCAAAACGCCAAAGATGCCCGCCCCAGGTGGGCAATTGTGTATCACTTTCTCCAGCCTCATCAAAGCTGGTAAAGTACAGAAATCCGTCTGACGCCGACACAAACTGACTATGGATCTTGCCCTGACTGGCGCCAGCTTCTGCCATATTGGCTTGCTGAAGTGCCTGAAGTACATTGCCCATAACTTCAACGCGCTGATTTTCGGGCCGCCAACGAACCATGCTGGCAGAACGAGGCTCTGAATAAGACTCCGACAGCCCCATATAAATATTACCCAGGCGATCTGAGCCAATCGCCCCCCAGGACACATCACTTGCCCCTACTTTGGGAAGCACAATATTCTGAACTTCTGGCGCTTTAAAATGACGCGGACGAGCAGCGACAAAGGGGCCGCTGTCGAGCCTTGTTGGCATAAAACCAGTTGAAGCGGCAACTGTACTTTGATCTGATCCTGAATCACCATCACTCACTAACCAGCCATAGGCCACCAGCCCAAACACTGCCAGCAACAACAGCAACGCGATGTACCTCATTTACAACACTCCTTTTTAGTACAGAAGCACCCTGCTTTCGTTATTGAAGAAGCAGGTTATCCGGGTTCGGATAAACAGATCACGATAAGTAAGTACGCTAGCAAAATTGTTTATCACTTAACAACAAATAATCGACGAAATTTTCTACACTTTCTCGATTTATTGGCGTCTTGGTCTAAGCTGTCTAATTAGAATAAAAGCTCTCAGCTATTAACGTATTCATTCAGACGCGAATTCATACACCGCATCAGCGCAACATGTGATTTTTCTGTTAACTGCAAAACTGAATTTGTAAAAAAATATAACTACAAACCTTCTTACATTTTGTATGACTTAATCGAAAAAAACTAAATCCATTAAGTATCTAGCTAAAATCCGCATAAACCTTAACAATCATTGTTAATTTTATTTTCTTAATTGATTAAGAAAATTACTTGACCTATTGCCAAGCTTTAACTATTGTTAACATCGATGTAACAAGCTTACGTAGATTTTTATCTGACTTAGGGCACTAAAACATGAAAACCAAACACATATTCAAACCCGCCATTTTGTCATTGGCTGTCGCGTCTGCCATGTATGCAGGCCAGACATTTGCTCAAGAAGCTGATGGTGCAACTGATCAAAACGTAGAAGTTATCGCGGTTAAAGGTATCCGCGGTTCACTGATGCGCGCTCAGGCGATCAAGATGGACAACACATCAATCGTCGAAGCGATTTCTGCCGAAGATATCGGTAAATTGCCAGATTCATCAATCGCGGAATCACTGGCGCGTCTGCCTGGTTTAGCGGGTGAGCGTGTTGGTGGTCGTACGTCAGGTATCTCTGTACGTGGTTTCAAAGAAGACTTTACAGGTACGTCATTAAACGGTCGTGAACTGATTGGTATCGGCGACAACCGCGGCGTAGAATACGATTTATATCCGTCTGAAATCATGACGGGCGCAACCATTTTCAAAACCACTGAAGCCACTCTGATGGTTCAGGGTATCGGCGGTACAGTAGACTTACAAACCGTTCGTCCATTGTCAGCAGAAGAATCGCTGACCTTTACTGGCGTATATGAAATGGGTGGCAACGACTCTGACAACCCAGAGTTTGACAACACAGGTAAGCGTTATGCGCTGTCTTTTGTTGAGAAGTTTGCAGACGACACCATTGGTATCGCCGTAGCACTGGCAACCACCGAGTCTCCACGTAACGAACGTAAATACGGTGTGTGGGGCTACAATGCCAACGATGCAGGCCAAATCCTGCCGTCTGGTCTGGACACGCAGGCAATCAGCCGCACATTGGATCGCGATACTATTTCTGCCATCCTGCAATTCCGTCCTACCGATAATCTGGACATTGTTGTTGATGCACTGAGCATCGACTATTCTGACTCAGGTGTGATCCGTGGCTTCATCGAACCCTTTAACGCAGATCCGGACTCATTGTCTGGAAGCGGCTTTAACACCTCTGGTACTCAAGTAGGTGCAAACCCGGTTTTACGTACCGACCCGGCGCAAAAAGACGGCGAATTGCAAAGCTTTGGTTTGAACGTTAAATACAACATCGACGACAATTGGTCTGTGATGTTAGATGCAGCAAACAGCCAGTCTGAAAAACGTGACCTACGCGGTGAATCTTATGCAGGTTTAGCACGTAACGGCGCAATCAATACTTTTGGTACCCGTGACTTCCAGATGAGCGCTGACGGTGTAACCTTTACTGATAGCACAGGTTTGGGCGCATTTGCTGATGCTTCGTTACTTCAACTTACCGGTCCGCAACAGTGGGGCGGTGGTATGGCGAATATCGCGGACCAGTTTACTTCTACAGTGAACACCGTGTTTACGGATGCCGACGGCAATCCAATCCCGTTCAGCTACCTGAACGCGCAAGACGGCTTCCTGAACTATGCTGACTTCGAAGAAGAACTGACTACAGTTCGTTTAGAAACAGAAGGCCTGGTTGAATGGGGCATCATCAATAAAGCAACCTTTGGTGTGTACTATAGCGACCGCTATAAAATGAAAGACAACAAAGGCTTCTTCGCGACTGCGTCGTCTTACCCCTACTCTGAAGCTATCCCTAGCCAGTATCTGTACAACGGCTTGGCTGATTTGACCTGGGCTGGATTAGGCATGGTTGTAGCGTATGATGGCTTTGCCCCTTACCGCGATGGCGAATACACACTGAACGATGCGGGCTTACTTGAGCCAGATCGTCTGGGTGATAGCTACGAAGTAAACGAAGAAGTTACCACGCTGTACGCCAAATTCGACTTTGAAACCGAATTAAGCGGCTTCCCAGTTGTAGGTAACATTGGTGCGCAGTACGTAGACACCGACCAGTCTTCAACCGGTTACCTGGGCATAGTAGGTTCTAACTATGCCGTATGTGACGATGACAACAATGGCGTTGTTGACGCAGATTGCGTATTGTCAGGCGGCGATTCTTACAGCCACTTCCTGCCAAGCCTGAACATCAGTGTGGAAGTAGACGACAACCGCTTCGTGCGTTTTGCAGCGAATAAGACCATTAGCCGTGCACGTGTAGACCAAATGAAAGCGTCTGGTTTCGTTAAGTTCGACCAAAACATCGACCTGATTGCGATCCCTAATTCGGAAGCAGCCGTAGAACAGTACGGTACACCATGGTCTAAATTCCAGGGTAACCCTACTCTGCGTCCGCTTGAAGCGAATAACTTTGACCTGTCATTTGAAAATTACTTCGAAGACGAAGGTTATGTGTCGCTGGCGTTGTTCTACAAAGACCTGGTTAACTGGACTGACGACGCGCGTGATCTGATTAACTTCCTGAATGATGAAACGAATGATGGTGCAAACTACTTCATTCCTGGTTTCCACGACCGTATCATTCAAACAACCGGTTTGTATGGTCCGGCTAACGTTGCGTACGAAGCGGGTGACCTGGCTACACCACCAGATTATGGTTACTTCTCGTACTTCCAGGACGGTCTGAAAGGTTCGGTGAAAGGCGCAGAATTAACAGCAAACATTCCATTGGGTTCATTCGTTGACGCCCTGGAAGGCTTTGGTATTGCTGGCTCTGCAACCTTCATTGATGCAGAACTGGATAACGGTAACCCAATTCCAGGTCAGTCTGACGAAGTATTCTCGATTACTGCCTACTATGAAATGGACGGTTTTGAGATTCGTGTAGCAGCAACAGACCGTTCTGAGTTCACCACTTACCAGCGTGGTGGTTCGAACAAGATTGATACGGCAACTCGTGCGCCTATTACTCAGATCGACGCGCAAATCAGCTACGACTTTGAAGGCAGTGGCATTGAGTACCTGGAAGGTCTGCGTATTTCATTGCAAGGTGTTAACCTTACCGATGAGAAAGAAGAAACCATCGACGGCAACGGTATCGTAACCCTGCGCCGTGAGTTTGGTCCTTCTTACATGCTGAACTTCAACTACTCGTTCTACTAAGTTATACCTCAGGCCCTGCGGCACTCGCCGTGGGGCTTTATTTTTCTGCACGATTCATTTTGCTTTTCACCCTTATTTCGCTAGAGTCAAAAGCACAGTGAATTTATCTGTGCACCAACACAGATACCGTTATCGATTTACGTAATACAGGAATACCCATGCCGCAACCTATTCAAAACGTGGTTATTGCAGGTGGTGGAACGGCCGGTTGGATGACCGCCGCATTGCTTCGCAAAGTTCTCTCTCCTGCCGTTCGTATTGAACTGGTGGAATCAGAGCAGATTGGCATTGTAGGAGTGGGCGAAGCAACTATCCCACCTATTCAGGTGTTCAATAATTTTCTGGGTATCGACGAACGCGAATTTTTACGCGACACGCACGCCACCATTAAGCTCGCCATTAAGTTCGAAAACTGGAAAACCCACGGCGACAGCTACTACCACACCTTTGGCGCACCAGGCACTACCATGGGGTTTTGTAGCTTCCATCACTACTGGCTAAAAGCGCAACAAGCCGGGCTGAGCCAGTCACTGTGGGATTTCGACCTGAATTACCTGAGCTGTGAGCAAGGCAGGTTCAACAAGATCAATACGCCCAACCCACTCTATGAAATGCAGTATGCCTATCACTTCGATTCTGCGTTATACGGTCAGTTTTTGCGGAAAAAGGCCGAGCAGGCCGGTGTAGTGCGCACCGAGGGTATCATCGAACACGTGCAGCAGGACCCGGCTACCGGATATATTACGGCATTGCAACTTACCAGCGGAAAACAGGTTCAGGGCGATTTATTTATCGACTGCACCGGTTTGCGGGGATTACTCATTCAACAAGCACTGGGAGTGGGTTATGACGATTACAGTCACTGGCTACCCGCTGACAGCGCACAGGCAGTACCGAGCGAACGCTTTACCAGCACGCTGCCCTACACGCGCAGTATTGCACATAAGGTAGGCTGGCAGTGGCGCATACCGCTTACGCACCGCAATGGTAATGGCATTGTCTACTCCTCGCAGTACCTCAGTGATGATCAGGCCACAGAGACCTTGCTGAATAATTTAGACACCAAGGCACTGGATACGCCGCGTACCATCCGCTTTAAGACGGGTCGCACTGCACAGCAATGGTGTAAAAACGTTGTGGCCATTGGTTTGTCGAGTGGCTTTTTAGAACCCTTGGAGTCTACAAGTATTCACCTTATCCAGTCTGGCATTATCCGCCTGATGAAGATGTTCCCGAATCAAGGTATATCCCAGGCAATGACCGACCTTTATAACGCCGAGTCCAAAGAGGAATTTGAAACGATTCGCGATTTTATTATTTTGCACTATCACGTCAATCAGCGCGACGATTCAGACTTCTGGCGGGATATGCGCACCATGTCCATTCCTGACAGACTCGCGCAAAAAATTGCTGCGTTCGAAGAAACAGCTGCCATATTTAATGAAAAGAATGACATTTTCCGCGATGCGTCCTGGGTGCAAGTGATGATGGGACAAGGGCTTTTGCCACGTGACTATCATCCTGCCGCAGATGCAATGGACAACGCGCAGCTCATGGCTGCTATGAGTCAGATTTACCAGGCAAAACAACAGCCGCTCGACAAACTGTTGAGTCACGACGAATTTTTGCAGCGGTATACTGCATGAGTGAGCAACCATTAAACATTGTTATTGTAGGTGGTGGTACCGCCGGGTGGATGACGGCCAACCTGCTGGCTAGGCGCTGGCAACACAAAGCCGTGAAGATCACATTAGTAGAGTCACCCGATATCGGGATTATTGGTGTGGGCGAAGGCTCAACGCCCACCCTAAAGCGCTTTTTTGACGACATGCAAATTGCCGAATCAGACTGGATGCCGGCCTGTAATGCAACGTATAAAGTAAGCATTCGGTTTGATGGCTGGAGTCCTGAGTCGGGCGTGAACAGCTATGCCCATCCATTTATCGGGCAACTGGATACCTTTAGTGAGCGCGCATTTTACGTAAACTGTATGACCCGTCGTCTGGGGTTGGATGTGAATGTAAAGCCCGAGGAATTTTTGTTTAACGGTTGGCTGGCCAATTATTACCGTTCCCCCAAAACGCCGGCTAATTTCCCCTTTCGCATTGAATACGGTTACCATTTTGATTCCGGGCTATTGGGTGGATTTCTGCAGCGGTATGCACAAACCCAGGGCGTTACCCATAAAGCGTTGAAAATCACCGGCGTAAAATGCCACCCTAGCGGCGACATTAAGGAACTTCACACCGCAGAAGGGCAAACCATTCAGGGCGATGTATTTATTGACTGCTCTGGATTCAGGAGTTTATTGCTACAACAAACCCTGAAAGTACCGTTTCAGTCGTTTGGTAATAACCTGTTTAACGATTCTGCCGTAGTCTGCGCAACAGCGCCATTAACCCCGCTACCCGTAGAGACGCGTTCAACGGCGTTGTCTGCTGGCTGGGCATGGCAAATTCCCCTGACTAATCGCACTGGGAATGGCTATGTTTACAGTTCAGCATATCTGGACCCGGAACAGGCAGAAACGGAATTATGCAAACACCTTGGCCTGAACCGCGAAAACACGCAAATACGCCATTTAAAAATGAATGTGGGTCAGGCGAGCGAACACTGGTTTAAAAACTGTGTGGCAGTTGGACTTGCTCAGGGCTTTATTGAGCCGCTGGAGGCGACGGCATTGCATTTGGTTCAAACCAGTGTAGAAATTTTTATGGATCACTACGAAAAAGGCGGATTCAGCGACCAGTACCGCCATGCTTACAACGCAGTGATAAGGGAACGATTTGAGCGGGTTCGCGACTACATAGTGGCCCACTACAAACTCAATACCCGCAATGATTCAGAGTACTGGCGGGCCAATCGAAACAACGAAGCATTGTCGGAATCACTATTACAATTGTTGGATGTCTGGTTCAGACGCGGGGATCTACAACAGGAAATTCAACGTCAGAAACTTGATTCACACTTTGGTGCAACATCGTGGCACTGTTTGCTGGCGGGCTACGGGGCATTCCCACGACTTGCTGCAAATCAGCCGAATACGGGTGACTTATATAAAGAACATAACCTGGAAACGTTTTTTTCAGGGTGTTTGCTGAACTTCACGTCGCAATAAATACAAGCAGATAGCTGATGCAGATGGCAGATGCGGGGTAAACGGGCATTGAAATACCCGTTTCTCTCTAACCCAGCGTTTCGCCTAATTTGATTTCATACGGCAGTGACATCGACTGGTTTTCACCGCTTAATAGTAATCTGGCCGCTTGCATGCCTTTCTCAACACTGGACTGACATACGGTAGCCAGGTACGGACGTGTACGTGATGCTTCTTCTATGCCGTCGAAGCCTGTGATTTTCAATTCACCCGGTACATCAATCCCCATCGACATGGCGCATTGCAGTAATTCCAATGCAATAATGTCACTCATACACAATATAACGTTTGGACGCGGTTGACTGTATAACACTTCTTTCGCGGCCTGAATGGCATAGACACCCGCGTTTTCCGGCAGATTCCATATCCAGTCTGAATCCACTTTTATATCCAGTTCTTTTAACGCCTGTGAATACCCATCCAACCGGCGGTGGGTAATCGACGATTCAGCATCCAGTAGCGGACTGTTATAAATTCGGCAGGTGCTGGGAGAATCAATAAGTCGCAAGCCCAGTATAGCAACATGGTCGCCCTTGCTTAACGCAGCCTTCGCTATTTCGTAGCTGGCCTGTTCATTGTCGATGTTGATTGCCGGACGCCCCTCAAGGTTAAAGTCTACGGTAACCACAGGTTTACTTTGTTGATTGAGTTGTTGCGACAAACCAGGATTTCGCGGTGCACCGTAACAGATAAACCCATCGACAAAATCCACAACATCGGCAATCGATTCCGAGTCTCCGGCATACAATAAAAGGTGCTTTTGATTTTCGCGCAATACCCGCGACACACCCTGTATAAAGGTACTGGCAACCGGATCGGTCACCATGTAGTCCAGACTATCCGCTAAAACAAGCGCTACGATATTGGATTGTCCTTTCCGTAATATTTGCGCCGCACGATTCGGACCGGTGTAGCCAATCTTCTTGCAGGCATCCAGGATTTCAGCGCGTTTAACCGCCGAAAGCTGATCGGGCCGGTTAAAGGCATTTGAAATCGTAGCGGTGGAAACGCCCAATTCTTTAGCGACATCTTTTAGCGTAAGCTTTTTCATAGCAACTGCACTGTTCTTGAATTTTTATAGTTGTGCCTACTTCGAGCGATAGGCTGCCAAAGAGTAGACCTTCTTAATCAATTAAAGTTTAACTTATTTTTAAAAAAATATTAGCATAAAACAACATCTTAAAAAGCTAAATCGTTTAACTATTTCGATATTGTAAGCGTTTTCAATTGATTAATTTTAAAACAAGATTAAGAACAGTAAGTTAGCTGAAGAACACACACTTAGCGGGTGCCAAATATCTTGTCTCCGGCATCTCCCAGCCCGGGCAGAATATACCCTTTATCATTCAGCCGCTCGTCAATGGCTGCGGTAAAAATATCAACATCCGGATGCGCCTGGGTAACCGCTTTAATCCCTTCCGGAGCAGAGACTAAAAACAATCCCATTATGTTTTTACAGCCTTTGGCTTTTAACAAATCAATGGTGGCGATTAAGGTGCCGCCAGTTGCCAGCATTGGATCAACAATTAGCGCGGTGCGTTTATCGATATGTTTAACGACTTTGTCAAAGTAAGCTACCGGCTGCAGGGTTTCTTCATCGCGGTATAAGCCCACCACGCTAATTTTTGCATTGGGGATGAGACTTAAGACCCCATCAAGCATACCCAGTCCGGCGCGAAGAATGGGGACTATGGTGATTTTTTTACCTTTAATACTCTGTACTTTAAGGGGTTTTCCCGTCCAACTGGTAATCTCTACTGTTTCGGTAGGTAGATGGCGCGTGGCTTCGTAGGTCAACAGGTTACCAATTTCACCTGCCAATTCGCGAAAATCCTTGCTGCTAATCCGTGCTTCACGCATCAGGCCAATTTTATGTTGGATCAACGGGTGACGAATTTCGTGAATAGCCATATCAAGATCATCCTTTGGTAACAGAGTATCACAGCCAAACTATACCTTAGTGACGCATCCAGGAAAAGCAACGCTGAGGTGATCTCCTGACTACGATCTTGAAAGCACAACGCGCTCACTGTGTTGCGCAAAGACTTTACGCATTCTTTCAAGCGACTGCCCGTCGCGAAGATTGATGATAACAGCACACTGCTTGTTTCGAATTGCCTCGCGAACCACGTCAATTATCTCTGTCTCGTCGGGACGTAAACGAAGTAAGCCGGCAACAAATAAGCCAATGAAAACACAGGGGCTTATCGCTGCAATACTGATACCCAGAGAGTGAGCCTGGGCAAAATGCGGCCCAAACGCTACCAGCATGTAAGCGATGGCCACGCCAATAAGCAAGCCAGCCCCACCCAATATGAGGCGCGAATAAAGCATCATCTTACCCAGTGCTTTGCTTTCGCTTTCCAACAGGCGATTGAACTGCCCATCATGAGGTGTAACAACCGTAATTTGTTGCGCTGTTAAGTCTGTCTTTTGGATCACATCGCCAATTGCACTTCGGGCGCTGTTGTATTCAGAAAAAATAGAAGCCAATTGTGCATGTGACTGGCCAGTTACATCCGACCGAATCCAGGGTTGATTTGCCATTAACGTTCACTCCTCAAGCTATCAACAAGTGTGGCAGATTATGTGACACACGAAGCACAAAAGTGACAGTCACTTTCGAGTGTTGTGTATTTACAATCAAAGTTTGCGCCAAACATTTATAGCATTGATTTTATATACATTTTCCCCATTTCAAGCGTAACTAAACCACTAGTCTTCATGCTCGATAGCGCTATTTTTCGGGTTAGTCTGAAAAAATTACGCATGCTTTCGGTGTTGACCCAAATTAAAACAAGTGTTTAAATTCAGCAAAATTTAAACACTTGTTTTAATTTCTGCGAATTAATTTATTGCCCCTACACATTAAGGAACCTCAATGCTTTTTTGGATCATCGTTGTTGTTGCTATTGTTTTCATTTTTCGGTCTCCCTCATTGCGACAGCAGTGGATAACTGGCCCGGCGTTTAGGCTGTTTAAGCGTGTTTTACCGCCACTCAGTCAAACCGAAAGAGAAGCAATGGAAGCCGGTTCAGTATGGTTAGAAGCCGATTTATTCAAAGGCCAGCCAGACTGGCATAAACTGTACTCACTGGCGTTACCCGAGTTAACTCAGGAAGAACAGGATTTTATCGATAACGAAGTAACTGAACTAATGTCACTGATTGATGACTTTGACGCGGTGCACAACCGCAAGGACTTCAGTGACGAAGCGTGGCAGTACATGCGGGAAAAAGGCTTTTTCTCGTTAATTATTCCCAAAGAGTATGGCGGCAAAGCCTTCTCAGCCTTAGCCAACTCAACCATTGTGTCTAAAATCGCCAGTCGCTCATTGAGCGCTGGGGTAACGGTAATGGTACCTAATTCTTTGGGTCCGGGCGAACTGCTGAGCCACTATGGCACGCAGGAACAAAAAGATTACTGGTTGCCACGTCTGGCAAAGGGTCAGGATATTCCCTGCTTTGCGTTAACCGGGCCGGAAGCCGGTTCTGATGCTGGCGGCATTCCGGATACGGGTGTTGTCACCATAGGTGAATTTGAAGGCAAAGACACCTTGGGCATTCGGTTGAATTGGGAAAAACGCTATATCACGCTGGCCCCAGTTGCCACTGTGCTAGGATTAGCGTTTAAGCTTAATGATCCCGACGGATTACTGGGTGACACTAAAAACATAGGCATTACCTGTGCGTTAATACCTACCAATCACCCAGGTGTAGAAGTAGGCAATCGTCATTTGCCCCTTGAGCAGGCTTTTATGAACGGCACAACCCGCGGGAAAGACGTTTTCATTCCGCTGGACTGGATCATTGGGGGCAAAGACTACGCTGGTAAAGGTTGGCGTATGCTGATTGAGTGCTTGTCTGCCGGACGAGGGATTTCCCTGCCAGCCCTGTCTGCGGGTAATGCGCACTTGAGTGCACAAACCACCGCTATATACAGTGCGATCCGTCAGCAGTTTGGCTGTTCATTGTATGAATTTGAAGGTGTACAGGAAGGCCTGGCACAGCTTGCCGCAAATGCTTATAAAGCAGAGGCAATCCGACGGTTAACCGCAGGCGCTATCGATCTGGGGCAAAAGCCGGGAGTGGTCACCGCAATTGCTAAATATCACATGACAGAGCTTGCACGCCAGAGCATTAACATTGCAATGGACATCCACGGCGGTAAAGGTATTCAGATGGGGCCCAATAACTATCTTGCGTCTCTGTATACCGCGCTGCCTGTGTCGATTACGGTAGAAGGCGCCAACATACTAACCCGCAACCTGATGATTTTCGGACAGGGCGCAACTCGTTGTCACCCTTATGTATTTGAAGAGATGATGGCCGCAGCCGAACCCGATTTTCAGACCGGATTAGCGCAGTTTGAACCATTGTTATTCAAGCATGTGAAGTTTGCGGTGGGTAACGCGTTTTCCGCCTTCTTCAACGGTCTCACCGGCGCGCATTTTGTGAGTGTCCCTAAACAGGATGCCAACAAGCGCCACATGCAACAAATCCATCGAATCAGTAAAGGTCTGGCGTTCTGCTCAGACATTGCCATGTTGATGCTGGGCGGCGAACTGAAACGCCGTGAGATGTTGTCTGCTCGTTTGGGAGATGTGCTAAGCGAATTGTATATGGCCAGTGCAGTACTGAAGCACTTCTATGCAACAGGTGCAAATCCGCAACAGCAACCCTTAGTTGATTTTCTGATCCGCGAGAGTCTGGTGAACTGCGAAGAGGCGCTAAAAGGCTTCTGCCGCCATATCTCAAATCCACTTGTTGGCGTATTGCTTAAGCGTTTGTTATTCCCATGGGGTACCAGTTTTACCTCTGTTCACGACAAGGTAAAAACCCGTTTAGCTACCGAGCTGTGCACAAACGAAGCGTACCGCAACAGCCTGACTCCACTGTGTTACGTAGGGACACAAAAAGACGATGCAGTACGTGTGCTAAACGACGCTATGACCGCCATTAACAATCTTGCGCCGCTGGTGAAAAAGGTAGTTGCCGCACAAAAGGCGAAAACCCTGCCCCGCAAAGGCAGCATATTTCAACTTCGCGATATTGCCCTTGCTGAAGGAGTACTTTCGGAAGCTGAAGCAGCACAAGTTGCCGAAGCCGACGCGCTGCGCATGCGGGTAATTAACGTGGACGAATTTGACTTCTCATTGGCAACAGTAGTGAATAACTAATCCACAAACAGCTGTTCCACCTCATTGGCTGGCATCGGTTTTGCCAGCCAATATCCCTGAATATAATCGCACCCAAACGACACCAGTAACTCCCGTTGCGACTCGGTTTCCACTCCTTCAGCGATTACCGAAAGCCCTAGGTTTTTAGCCAGTTGGCAAATGGTCAGTACAATAGCCTGCTGTTCGGGCTGTTCATCCATATACTGCACAAACGAACGATCAATCTTAATTTTATCTACCGGAAAGCCGCTTAAATAGGCCAGCGATGAATAGCCGGTACCAAAATCATCAATGGATAAGCTCACGCCCAAATCTCGCAACGCTGATAACACGGTGCGTGCTGCTGCACCGGTTTCCATTACCGATGTTTCGGTAAGTTCCAGCTCTATTAACGAGGGTGGCACGCCGTAACTGTCGAGCCTTCGCGCAATACCCTGTACAAAGTCAGGCTGCATAAACTGACGCGGTGAAATGTTAATAGCTACCTGAATATCTTTCCCCTGCTGATGCCAGTGACGTACCTGTGTAAATGCCTGGTCTAATACCCATTCTCCCAGTGGTAGTATTAACCCGCTGCGCTCGGCAATGGGAATAAACTCAGCGGGAGAAATGAACTCTCCTTCGTCAAACCAGCGCAACAGGCTTTCGCAGCTTTTCACCTGCCCCTGAGCCAGGTGTTGTTTGGGCTGGAAATATAACGTTAACGCCCCCGCGCCAATTGCCTGTTCCAACCGCTGAGTAATCATTAAACGACGCTGATGACGATCACCATCGTCATTGCTAAAGTAATGTACCTGTTTGGCAGAGGATATTGCCGATTCCACCGCAATATTTGAGTGCAGCATAAGGCTGGCATAATCTGAGCTCTGCTCGGGGTACACGGTAGCCCCAAACGTTAAATGGAAGCGCATGTCACCCAAGGGAGTCTGCAGTGCTTTATCAAACTGTTTAGCCAGATGATCAATGCATTTTGTGGCCAGGGACTCCGGAGCAACCGTTAACATGAAACAGGCATCGGCAATATGGAATAGCTGAATATCCTTCGACAAATTATTCGCCAACGCGTTAGTTTTAGCCTGTAACACCTCTGCTACCTGATAAACACATAACAGGGCATCTGCCAGACCGTAATTTTCACTCAGCACTTTAAAGTCTGTTACATCGATCATCACCGCGGCAAAACGCTTATTTTGTTGCAGGTGATCATTAATTATTTTTTCTAAAAAGGTTCGGTTAGCGATTTGCGTTACCGGATGATGATACGCCTGAAACGCCAGTGCTTCTTCAGCTTCCTGACGTTCGGTAATGTCGCGCAGGTGCAAATCAAATGTCTGGTGATCGGAAATCCAGTGACTCTGCATTAAATAATAACGCTGAGCAATTTTGCAGGTGTGTTGAGAACAAGCATCCCCCGCAAACTTCGCGGATTTTAAATAGCTGTTTAACCAATTGGCTGGAGACG
>NZ_JBLBUE010000039.1:0-26585 GCF_047290655.1 Alteromonas sp. AMM-1
CACGAGATTAAAAATCCGCTTGGCGGTATTCGCGGTGCAGCGCAGTTACTTGAAAAGGCCCTCTCGTCCCCCGACGAAAAAGAATTTACTCAGCTTATTATTGAGCAGTCCGACCGCTTGCGTAATCTGGTTGACCGCTTATTAGGCCCCAATTCTCTGCCCCGTTTAGAGTGGTGTAACCTGCATCGCCCGCTGGAAAAAATCCGCAGTTTAATGAAAGCCGATACCAGCCAGGCTATTGCGATTTCGCGCGACTACGATCCCAGTATTCCCGACATAAAAGTGGATCCGGATATGTTGCAACAGGCTGTACTGAATATTGTGCGTAACGCCGTGCAGGCGCTGCGCGACTCTAAAACACCCAATCCCCATATTCGACTGGTTACCCGCATTGAGCGTCAGTTAACCATACATGGGCAGCGTCACTCGCTGGCAGCACAAATCAAAGTGATCGACAACGGCCCGGGTATTCCCGCAGATATACGCGACACCCTCTTTTACCCGTTGGTCACCAGCAAAGAGACAGGTTCTGGATTGGGCTTATCTATTGCACAAACACTGATTAATCACCACGATGGCAAGATCGAAGTCGACAGCCGTCCTGGTCACACTGAATTTATTATATCTTTACCGATCGACAGGAAGGAGTCGTAATCATGAATACTGAATCTGTATGGATTGTTGATGACGATAGCTCTATTCGATGGGTGTTACAAAAAGCATTGCAGGCAGCCAATATTGACTGCTGTTGTTTCGAGAACCCCCAGGATTTATTGTTACAACTGGAATCCGGCCAGTATCCTGAAGTCGTTATTTCAGACATACGTATGCCACAAATGGACGGCATGACGCTGTTAAAAGAAGTACATCAAATAGCGCCAATGATCCCGGTGATCATTATGACAGCGCATTCGGATCTGGACAGCGCAGTAAATGCTTACCAGAGCGGTGCATTTGAATATCTGCCCAAACCCTTTGATATTGATGAAGCGGTGACTCTGACAGAACGCGCACTAATCCACGCGCGCGAGCAGTCCCGCACCAGACAGGCACCACAAGCCGAATCCGCCACCGAAATCATCGGTGAGGCCCCTGCGATGCAGGAAGTGTTTCGCGCTATTGGGCGGTTATCACGTTCTTCCATCAGTGTGCTAATTAACGGTCAGTCTGGTACTGGTAAAGAGCTGGTAGCGCATGCGTTACACCGCCATAGCCCGCGAGCAGCCAACCCGTTTATTGCGCTGAATATGGCTGCGATACCTGCCGATTTGGTGGAATCCGAATTGTTTGGTCATGAGAAAGGCGCCTTCACTGGTGCACAGGCCGCCCGTCAGGGCAGGTTTGAACAGGCCAATGGTGGAACGCTGTTCCTTGACGAAATTGGTGATATGCCACTGGATGTACAAACGCGATTACTTCGTGTGTTGGCTGACGGTCAGTTTTATCGCGTGGGCGGACATCAGTCGGTAACCGTCGATGTACGTATTATTGCGGCAACCCACCAAAACCTGGAAAAGCGCGTTGCAGATGGAAAATTCCGTGAGGATTTATTTCACCGCTTAAACGTAATTCGCATTCATATTCCGTCGCTGAATGAGCGTCGGGAAGATATACCACTACTGGCACGACACTTTTTACGCCGGGCATCTAAAGAGCTTGAAGTGGAATGCAAAATACTCAGCAAAGAAACAGAAAAGGTCATGAGCCAATTACCCTGGCCAGGTAACGTAAGGCAGTTAGAAAACGTATGTCGCTGGTTAACCGTTATGGCTTCTGGCCAGGAAGTATTGCCCGCAGACCTGCCACCGGAAATTCACAGTGGTGGTGTCATCGAAAAAGGCACATCGCAAAGCGGTGACTGGACCGATTTACTGGCCACCTTTGTGGATCGTCAGTTGAAGGAAGGTCAACACAACATCCTGAATGACGCCATGCTAACCTTCGAACGCATAATGCTGGAACGCGCGCTGTATCACACTCACGGCCACAAACAGGAAGCCGCAAAACGGCTGGGTTGGGGCAGAAATACCCTCACCCGCAAGTTGAAAGAACTGGGCGTAGATGCGTAAACATTAAAATGCAAAAGAGGAAGCCTGGCTTCCTCTTTTAGATCTGACAGCACATATTGACTATCGGGTAAGTACTTTCGCCATTGCCCGGTTAAAGTACTGCAACCAGGTATGGCTGAATTTGCCATCGGCCTGACGATTTAACTCAATAACGGCCATTTTCTTGGATATCGGTTGTTTGTCGGCTCTGGCTCGGGAATGGGTCATCGCATCAAAGGTATCCAGAATGGCAAGCAATTTTGCCCCATCACAGATATCATCTTCTTTCAAACCTAATGGATACCCTGAACCGTCTGCCCGCTCGTGATGCTGCATGACAATTTTGCGCGCCATGTCCCATTGATCGAGGTGTTCCAATAAGCGCGAACTCTTGTACACGTGAGAACGCATAAGATTAAACTCGTTGTCGGTATACGGATCGTTTTTATGCAGCAGTTTTAACGGCATAAACGCCATACCAAAATCGTGAACATAACAGGCTACCGCAAGCTGATCTTCTTCAATTGGGTTGCCCGCTACATCGTTCACATACAACGCCAGTTTAGCAATGCGATCTCCCCTGCCCGCCCAGTAATTTGAACGGTGCTCAATGGTTTGCATCATTTCGCGGAAGAACAGGATGTCCATGCGCTTCTCTGCGCTGAGATCTTTCGGGATCCCAGTTTTCCCCAGTGTCGGCTTTTGTGGCGCAGGTGAAGCAACATTATCTGCGGGCTTTTCGCTAATGTCATTGCCTGTAACAGGTTGATCAAGTTCCGGATTCAGCAGTAAAACCGCCTCTCCTAAAAGCTTATCATGCTGATTTTTGTTGTCTGGCGTGATTCGCTTGATTGCCATAATCAGCTGTTGGTATAACACATCGTCGTATTGTGCTTCACCACTGGCAATAACACTTTCTACAAATTGCTTTACCCTATCCATAGTGAGCAATACTAAATCGCTCATGATACTGGTGTAGTTAACCTGCCCCTTGCGAAGGAAGTCCAGCAAATCTTCAACGTGCTGAAGCAAAGGAATGATGGGCGAGAAATTTACCAGCCCCAGATCCCCTTTAATGGTATGCACAGAGCGAAACAATGCGCGCTGCAGTTCGTTGTCTTCCGGCTTTAATTCAAGTTCGATCAAAGTTTGTTCGCTGGCTTCGTACAGCTCATGGATCTCTTCAATCAAGTCGGACAGGATTTCCGGTTCAAGCTCTTCAGGTATAAACGTTTGCATGGTAATACAACTCACTAAGCCATTCGCGCCACATAATCACCAGACTGGCGCTTATTGGCTCATCAGCATTACGAAATAGCGCGATAGCCGCTACAATAGATACTCCTTTCAAGCATAGCACGAGTCATCAATAACAACAGTGGCATTTTGTGGCGATTCTCGCGACTGATCGGAGATGATGTTCAAGCCTAAGCCGTTATAATCCTGCGCAAATTTTCCAAAAGGTATTTAAGTGTTAGCTATTATTCGGGCCTTGTTGTTGGTTGTAGCCTTTTTATTGATTAATATCGTCGTGCTTTTGCGATGTGTTATTCGCCCTTTTCATCGCGACAATGTGTATTTTGCAGGCCAGTGGTATAGCAAGATGTCCCGTATTCTGGGGCTCAAAGTGATTATTCGCTATCCCGATAATCTGGACACCGACAAATCCTACGTGATGATTGCCAATCACCAGAATAGCTACGACATCATCACCATTTGCAAAGCCGCTGTGCCCGGCGTAGTTACCATCGGTAAGAAAAGTCTTAAGTGGATCCCCATTTTTGGCCAGATTTACTGGTTAAGCGGTAATATTCTGATCGACCGCAAAAATACCTCAAAAGCCATGGACACCCTGAGTCTTACTGCTAAAAAAATTACCGAAAAAAATCTCTCGATCTGGTTTTTTCCAGAAGGTACCCGTTCAAATGGTCGGGGCATTTTGCCGTTCAAAGTAGGCGCGTTCCGGTTGGCCCGCGGCACCGATACCCCCATGATGCTGGTAACGGCCAGCGACCTGCACAATAAGATTCGCTGGAATCGCTGGAATAACGGGGTAGTGCTGGTTGATGTTGAGGCACCAGAACAGCTGGATGATTCCCGTTCCCCCAAGGGCTGGATGGCTCATTATCACGAGCGAATGGAAAAAAAATTCAAAGAGTTAAATGCTGAAGTCGCCGAAATGGAAAAATCACGATAAAATAAACTTATACGTGAGAAGGCGGAAGCACTATGACACAATTTGACGAACGCGAAGAATGGTACGAATTTAATCAGGAAACCATTGAGGCGCTAATCAGCGACGGCAGCGAAGCCGACGCTAAATACACCATTGAACACCACATGGCGTGCAATAACTTTGACCGTTTGGAAAAAGCGGCAGTAGATGCATTTAAAGCGGGCTTTGAAGTGACTGATGCTGAAGAAGTCTACTTAGATGACGGCGGTACGGTTTTCTGTTTCGATGTTATCGCGGAGCGTTTTTTAAAGCGCGAAGAGCTCGATGCCGATATTGATGCGCTATTAAAAATTGCCGACAAACACCAGGTTCATTACGACGGCTGGGGCACCTATTACATTGGTGAAGACGCCGAAGAAATAAGCGATGAAATGGGCGAAGAAGAATAGCCCTTCCGATCAGGCCTGTATCACAGGCCTGTTGCATTCATCTAAAAAAACAGTTACAAAATAACGGTTAACATAAACAACAACCCCGGATGCCTCTCTCAGATTGAGTTTGCGTTCAGGTCACTTTCGTCATGACGACGATTACTCAGACAGGAGGTCACGTGGATACCACTCCCGATTATTCAGCTTATTCTTACCAGGAATTATGTGATGCACGCGCAACGCTTGACGAAGCCTTGTATCCCGAACGAGCAAAACAACTCGACGAACTGATAGCCAGTCACGCGGAACACATCTCAGAAGAATCATCACAAGTACTTGATAAGGAAAGCACGTTTTTACGTAAATCCCCGGTGAATTTTCACGGTTCTGCAAAAGAATTCTTTTCCATTTGGATTGTAAATCTACTGCTCTCCATTGTTACGCTTGGCATTTATTCAGCCTGGGCCAAAGTGCGCACCAATCGCTATCTTTACGGTAACCTGGAAATCGACGGACACCGTTTTTCTTATCTGGCAGAACCGTTGCAAATTTTGAAAGGCCGTATTATCAGCGCCATCTTACTGGTGGGCTATATTCTTGCCATATCCACCAGCCCAATTGTTGCCGTTGTAATGGCACTGGCTGTTGCCATATTGTCGCCCTGGTTAATTTGCAAGGGCATGCAGTTCGGCATGAAAATGACCAGCTACCGCAATGTGCGTTTTGGCTTTACCGGCCGCTATGGCGAAGCCTTTCTGGTGTTTTTACTCTTCCCGTTTTTAACCGTGTTTACGCTGTATCTTGCCATGCCATGGGCGCTCAAAAAGATGGATGAATTCATTCTTAATAACACCACTTATGGCGACAAGGCATTTAGTACAGAATTGAGTGGCGGTACGTATTTTGTTGCAGGTCTGGCAGCAGGTGTAGTCTCAATCATTACCTTTATAGTTGGCATAAGCCTTATTGGCGCGACTGCAGTATTTGCCGGGGCGAAAGAATCCGCTGAACAGGCAGGCAGCATTTCGGTAATGCTGGGTGTGTTCATTCTGTATTTCCTGGTATTTACGTTAGCGAGCGCCATTTACTCGGGCATGATCCGCAATCACATGTATGCGCAAACGCGTCTGGCCAATGTAGCAACGTTTGAGTCAAACGTTACCGTGGGTGGCTTTCTAGTGCTTAAAATTACCAACATGCTGGCATTGGTTTTCAGCCTTGGCCTGGCACTTCCGTGGGTGAAGACGCGCACGCTAAGCTACCTGGCCGGGCATACACAGGTGAATGTACTGGATGGTATTGATTCTGTGGTGGCGTCTAACGAGCAAATCGGCACGGCAACAGCTGAAGAAGTCGCCAGTGCTTTCGACCTCGATGTATCACTGGGTTAAGTACCCTTTATGATCTACACAGGCAAGCTTTACTCAGCCGGTTCAACTGTGCATCAACTGGTTGAACTGGTGTTGGACGACGCGTTTTTCACGCTGCACGCCATTCCGGAACGCACAGTTCTTGGCGTGCATACCCGTGAGGCGATTCGTACTAACAGCCGTGTAGGCAACCTGCCAAGAGAAGTCGCGCTGGGCAATGGCGACATGTTGTCGATTCACGCCGACGACACGTTACATCGCTGGTTCGACACCAAAGCAGGTGGCAAACACAGTCAACGTAACTGGTCATTGTCATCGTTAGAAAACAGTGCCAAATGGGCCATTGCCAGTGTGGTGTTAGCCCCGTTGATGCTGGTTGGTATCTTTAAATATGTTATCCCTGCCATGGCAATATCCTTTGCGTCTTACGTGCCATACTCGTTAAAGGACGTGGCTTCCCGCCATACTTTAGCAGCACTCGATCGCACTATTTTAAATCCTACTAAGCTGGACGAAGATGTTCAGCAACGCTTAACTCAACGCTTCGAATCCGTATTTAATGCGCTTCACCTGGATCACCCGGATTTTAACACGCAATTCAGATACACAGACGAAATGGGGGCAAACGCCTTTGCGCTGCCTAATGGAACCATCGTATTTACCGATCAATTGGTTGCGCTGGTGAACAACAACGAAGAGCAGCTCTCTGCTATTTTGTTGCACGAAATTGGACATGTAAACGAACAACATTCCATGCGTCTGATAGCAGAAACCATTGCTACCACTGTGGTAATCACCTATTTCTTCGGTGACGTGAGTGGCGTATTCGAAACCTTTATGGGTGCAAGTAATACCCTGATCAACAATCAGTTTTCTCAGAAGCTGGAAACTGAGGCCGACGATTTTGCGCTTAAACATGCCAATGCAGCAGGCCTGACCCCAGAGGACTTTGCCAATGCCCTGGAGTCGTTGGCTAGTGCCTCCCCGGAAGAAAGCGACATCAATAAGTTATTGAGTTCGCATCCCATGTTAAAAGAACGGATTGAAAAAGCGCGCGCCGCACAATCGTCTGAGTAGGTAACAAGCCCTGCTATTCCTGGAGCCAATCCGCCTAATCCCTATTGGAGCAGTTGCCTAAACAGAACGCATCGATTGCATAATGTCAGCAATTGCATTCACGGCAGCAATAGACTCTGCCGGATCAAGATTCGCCTGAGGATTATTAAAGTCACCTTCTGCACCCGCTTGCACGAGAATGCCGTCGCGACGCGGATAAAACGACGTGTGTTTGTCGAAATACTGGATACCGTATTGCAATCCCGGTTGAGGGATCAGTTTGCAGGTTTGTCCTCGTACGGGTGTGATTGTGTCGTCGTTTAACAGTGCCTTAGCGCCATACCCGGTGCAGTTCACAATAACAGACTCATCAAAGTGCTTAAAATCGTCCTGTTGTCTGAGTTCACGATGCACAATCACGCCGCCATTGCGGGCAAACACATCGAGTAAATACTGTGAATAGGCGCTGATATTAAACATGAGCAACGGAAATTGACGAACATAGGGCGTGGCAAACGGATTGAGTTCTGTAGGTACATTGCGTGCTTTCGGCGTGAGGTCGTTAAGCAATTCATGTTGATAAGCCGGATAAGGCGGCTCGCCCGGGATATTATGCCCGCCCTTTTCGCTAAATGGCTTGTCTGCCATGCGAAACATCGTGGTCCACTCAACCGGGTGTCCGGGCAGCCCCAGTAAGGTTTGAAAACGCAGATAAGAGAGGCGCGCCATCCATTGCCAGGTTTGCGCATACCCGCTGGCATGTTCCAGCGTAACAATCCGTGAATCTGGTGACCAAATTCCCGTTGCATAACTGGAGCGCACATAGGGCGGCCGCTCTTTGGCATAAATGGTAACCTGATACCCCGCGCGCTGGCAGGCGATAGCAGTGGTAAGTCCAATAGCGCCGCAGCCCACCACCGCCACAGGGGTATTCGCTTCTGCCTGAATCTGCTTTTCTGCCAGTGCAGCTGCGCCCCACGACAGCGACCATCCACTCCCGCCGTGACCGTAGTTGTGTATAACGGTTTTGTTTCCCATCACTTCCACATCGGTGCGAGGCCCCATTGCCCGAAATGGCCGGGTGCACACATTCATAGCAACAATGCGATCACTGCGCGCTTCTACTTTTTCGAGTGGCGGCAAACTCAAGGGCAGTTCAATGGGTGATAGAGGAGGATGATAAACGGTGGCGGGCTGACGACCAGCACAACCCAACAATGACCCGGCGAGACCTGCGCCTACGGCCTGTTTAATAAAGTGTCTGCGTTGCATAAATACTCCAAAGAAATACGGGTCCTGAAGCACTAAAACAACACATATCTCCAAAAGCAGTTAACGGAGAAAGATGTAAACAATATTACCCATGCTCACACCTATTTGATTACAGGCAGAAAGCGCGGCATGAGTTGGTTGATCTTATTATTGTGCCAGCTTATCGGCCCTGTCCGGCGTGCACAATGTTACTGGTCGTAAGAATTGATTATTCTGTGAACCAACAGCCATTTTTCCTGCGCAACTTACTGGTTAAGAATGTCAGCAGCCGCTTGCTGCGCCATACGCTGTGTTTTCCTGATCATTTCAACCGAGCCTGTCTCGCCGTGCCCGGGCACAACGGTATCAATATCGCGATACCTGTCCAATACACGTTGAGCTGACGCCCCCCACTGGACTACATCGCCTTCAGCTGTGTACCCCATGGAGTTGGTTTCCATTGCGCGTATAAAGCAGCCGCCGAACAACACATGCTGTTTGGGCAGCCACACGACGATATTGTCCAGCGTATGTCCTGGCCCCGGATAAAACACTTCGATAGTGTCAGTTAAAACCGTATCTGATTCGGTAAACATATGCGTTGCAGGCTGTTCACCCTTTTCTTGCAAAAATTCATTGGTAAGTGCGTGTGCCCAGGTGGGGATGTGTTGTTGGTTAAATACATCCAGGTTGCCGCCAGCGTCGTCGTGAGAGTGCGTAGCAATAACACCTGCCAGGCTCAGTGAGCGCTGCTCAAGCCACTTCTGGATAACGCCAATATCATCGCGATCCCAAGGCGTGTCTACCAGATAAGCTTCCGCACCGTTTACCACAATTAACCCATTGCCGGTTACGGCGCCATAACCTTCAACCTGACGGGATGACTGATGTAAAAATACGGTGTCATTAATGGCCGTAATGGTGAGATTTTCCGCATAACTAAGCAATGGGAACAGACTAATCAGCCCTGTCAGAACCAACGTTAACAATGCTTTCATACATCTTTCCTTAAGTTTCACTTCAGTTTTTGTTCATCTTACTCTGCGCACACTACAGGTGTAGATAAAAAGACCCAGAGGGATACACCATGAGAATCCAGTCACAGATTAAAGCAATATTGGCCTCACTCGCACTGTCGTTGAGCGTATCTGCTGTAACGTATGCCGACACGCCAACCGTTAACGTAAAAGAGCAGTTTAATCAGCCCGACTTACAGACCGCTCTTGCCGGCACGCCAAAACACAAACAACAGGCAGACCTAAGCAGTCTGTCGGGTAAAACTGGTGAAATGCTGCGCACCACCGATCACATAGATTTTTGGTTCTACGATGCCTGGATAACGTTATTTGGTGACCGCGATTACGACGGCTATTTTTCTGGCTTCAGTCTGGAGTTTGATGCCGATACGGCTTACTACCAAGCACCCGTCTATGCCATTGTATATCTGGGAAAAAACGACTATTACGAGCCCTTTCATGTAACGTCGGTTTTCACCTTGTATGGCGAAAGCAGTGATGACTCTGTGTTGCTGGAAAGCGATCTGGTAACCGGATACCCAACGGGCGATTACGACATTCTAATTGAATTAATTGATGCCGCCACTGAAAAACATGTCGCGACGATTGATGCCTACACCGATGCAGACTTATCTTACCAAAGCCTGGAAAGTGCAGACTTTGATCAACCCTACACCTCCGAAGTAGTGGTGGAGTATCACGCTGGCAGCTGGGGAATATTTGGGTTACTGGCATTGGCCGGGTTAGTAGTGATACGCCGCATAAAGTAGCGCACTCCCGTCCTCTTTTGCAGACAACAGGCCGGTTACCGGCCTGTTTAATTTTACGCTATTTCACATTACGGACAGCTACCTACATACCAGTTGTTTCCATCACTGGAATGCAGCGTACTATTGCCCCAGGTAGAACCGCTGAGCGGCGCATTGGTACCCGTAGCGAAATAATCTGGGGTCCAGTAGTTGCCGGTGCTGTAAGCACGCCCCGCCACTTTGTGATAATAATTCGCGGTAGTGTATACTGCACAGGTATTGCCTCCCGTACCACCACCAGTACCGCCGTCATCACCGCCAGAGCCGCCATCGCCTCCGGTGCTGCCACCACCGGAACACGCCTGCACAGGACCTGTACATGATGCATCGTTATCCTGCCATTGGCACATCTGGTTGCTGTTACTCACCTCGTTTAATTTAAACGCTGCCGTGCTGTACTCCAGATAGCAATTGGCGTAATTGGTATAGTCCAGGCGACCTGCATTGATGTGATCGGTTAGTGTGGCCGTTACACCTGCATCCACAGTAACCGTAACCGATACTGAGGACGACAGGCCAGCAGTATCGGAGGCAGTAACTGTAATCGTTTGTTCTCCGCCCGGCTGTTCACAGGCTTGCGCACTGAAACTCACGCCATTAACCGTTGCACTCACATTCCCGGTGGCAAACCCTACCAATACTGTGCTCAGGTCTTCGTTTTCATCAAACACTTCGCCACTTACCGTTACACATTGCGCAGCAACATCCGACACAACATTCGCTAATTCTGGTGCAGTGGGTGGCGGTGGTGGCCCCACTCTTGCCGTTACCGACACAGCATTGGATACCGCGCCCGCATCATCTGTTGCCGAAACGGTGATCACGTATAACGCATCAGGCAGACTCGCTGTTACTGCCGCAAAATCGCCGTTTTGCTGCGTAGTTGTGGTGTACTGATAGCTGTTTTGCGCATTGTCTTGCACCAGGATTTCAACGGCATCCACGCTACCGTCATTATCGACAGCATTGCCGGTAATGTTGAGTTGCCCGCCTGCGTCCTGTGCGGTTATAGCACTAACTACCGGCGCCTGATTGCGATCCACCCGCTTGTTATTGTCGGCAAAATACTGGCCCAGATACATCGCGTAGTTGTAACCACTGCCATTTACATAAGAACCACTGGCACCAGCGCCCCCCGACCAGGCATGATCAACACCGTTTAACCACACCATGGATACCCGGCCATCCTGCCATAAAAATTCTTGCATGGTCCTGCTACCTGAACCAATCACGGTGCTTCCCGGTAGCTCCGTTACCCCGTAGGCATCCGCCATACCTTCCGCATTCTGGCGGTTGTAACACTGATCTACCGTTGTATCAGCATCGCCATGTGCAATGGATGCAATTTGGTCTGTTAGTGAACCACTATAACTACCAGCATATTGCTGACAGCGCGTGGCCACATCAGCGTACTCACAGCTCCCAATAGCACCACTTGAGCTGGTTCCAATACTGGGGCCAGCACTCACGCCCACACCGGCAAACACGTCAGGCGCAAGACAGGCAGTGGTATTGGCGAATGCGGCACCTGATGACAAGCCAGCAATGTAAACCTGGTCCGCATCGATTCCTTTGCTGGTATCTGCTGTCATCGCCGATACCAATGAAAGTAAATTGGCGTAATCGCCCGCGCTGCGTGACTTGGTTCCCTGCCAGTACGACCAACAACTGAATCCCGCTTTGTTAAGTGCATCCGGTACTGCAATCACCATACCGTAGGCCTCAGCAGCCGGTTCCAGATTTGCGGTAAGATAGGCATCAACCGATTGGGTGCATCCGTGCAACACCACTAACAATGCGCGCCCTTGTCCCACTGGCGACACCGTATCCGGGGTGTATACATGTACTTTTGTAAAATTGCCGACAGCCTGATTTGTTTGCCAGCTTCCTGCCCAGGCCTGCAGTGCGCTGCAACCCAGAATAAGTGTCCCGAACAACAATATTGATTGTAACCGTTTCATTTCACCACCCTTGTTATTTATTAATAAATGGTAAAAATATTGTTGATCTTTTGTACACTCATGGCTGTAGCACTTTCGTACTGTGAATGATTCGAATGAAGATCCATGACGTTTTGAGTGAAGCAAGGTTAAGCATTCGCCACTCACTACGACTAAAGTACCCCTGCTTTCCTGACCAAAGTACTAACTCAACTCAGCCCGCGACATGCCGCAACAGGATATAATGTTACAGTATTGTTAATTATCGAATGACTTGGGCTATGCTTGCTTCCAACAGAATCACACTGACCGTGGTTATGATTTTTACCGGCGTTTTCTCATTGCTGTCGGTGGTGATGTTTTTGCAGGCCAACGCTGATATTCAAAAAGAAGCGCGCGCTGCATTTGAGCAGGCAAAGGTGTTAGCAGACAGTGATATTCCCTACGAAACGCTCCGCTTGTTGCTTCAAAATAACAGGGACGTAGTATTACTCAATACACCCTCGCCGGCGTTTGAATCCAGCCAGACTTCCCCGTTAGTAGATTTTAATGCTTCTCTCCCCCCGCTGGAGATAACCCACCGTCAGAGTGGTAAGTCGTTTTGGATAGCGGCCAATACAGATGCAGAACTCAGCGAAATTTCAGCCACGGTTATTCAGGTACTTGGGATATTCTTTATTGCATTGGTGGTGACCTTGCTAAGCTTGCGCTATGCAGTTAACTCTCGCTTAAAACCACTGGCAAAACTGTGTGAAGGCCTGAACTCCATGACCACCGGAAAATACCAATTCAATGGTGATGCCACCGATATTGCCGAAATTCAAACCCTGATCGACCATTACAACTCTCTAACGTCAAACTTGCAGGCCAAAGAGAATCAGGTGGTGTCGTTACGCAAACGCGTAGCCGCCATACAGGAGCAGGAACGCCAGAGTCTGGCGCGCGAACTGCACGACAATCTGGGACAACTGATTACCGGTATCACCGTACAAACTTACATGTTGTCACAACAGCGGGCACATCCGGAGTATGTGGCCAAAGCCTGTGAGCAAATTCAGCAGCAATGCCGCGAAGTGCATCAGGGTATGAAAGAGGTAACGTCTCAGCTCTATCCGGTGTTTTTAACCCGGTTGGGACTGATACGATCGATTCAGCAAGCCACCCAAACCTGGCAGGACATACACAATATCAACGTGAACTGGCAGGATGAATTTCACCCATTTGAAGCCCATCCTGAGCGCGACACCCAGGTGTATCGCATTGTTCAGGAAGCGTTGAATAACATTGCCAAACATGCCCAGGCGGATCAGGTTGATATTAGCCTGACTACCGATACCCACCAGTTGCAGATCCTAATTCGCGATAACGGCAAAGGCTTTTCACCAGACACCGCGCCAGGTGGGCTTGGCCTGGAATCCATGCAGGAACGGGCAACGTTGGCTAATGGCACATTAACCATTCATTCTTCCAATACAGGCACGCATATTTCATTGAGTGTACCTGTCACTTTCAACAAGGAGCTCAACCATGCGTATATTGCTCGTTGATGATCACGCTGTGGTTCGGCAAGGCTACAGCGCGCTACTCACCATGATGTTGCCTGAAACCCAGGTGGATGAGGCTGAAAATGCCCAACAGGCGCTTAAAGTACTGGGGCAGCACACTGTTGATTTAGTGATTCTGGATATCAATCTGGAAGCGTCAAGCGGGCTCACGCTGGCAAGCAGAATGCTGCGCCGCTGGCCTGCGTTAAAGATAATTTTCTTCAGTATGTTTGACGAACCCTCGGTAGTACAACGCGCCATGCAAACGGGTGCGATGGGGTATATAAGCAAACGCAGCAGTCCTGACACCATGATAGACGCCATCAAGACGGTGCGTTCAGGCAAACGCTACATTGAACACAGCCTGGCGATCCAGCTTGCCACTCACCAAATGCAGGAAAACGAGGCGGTTTGCGATCAGTTAACACAACGGGAATTTGATGTGTTTATTGGCATTGCCAAGGGGTTGGATCGTACTCAACTTGCAGATACCCTGAATGTGTCGAGCAAGACCATTTCGAATACCCTGACCCAGCTTAAAAGCAAGTTACAGATCCACACCAATACAGAACTGGTGCATCTGGCGATTGAACAAGGCTACTTAAAAGTCGCCGTGTAATGAAAAGGGCGACATCATGCCGCCCTTGTTACCTGAAAGCTGATTAATACGGCTTAAAAATCCATTTTTATTTTCACTGCAAAGGTGCGTGGCTCACCAATGCGCATATTGCCGCCGCCATAGGAATCGCCGATTGCCCAGTACTCCTTGTCGAACAGGTTATCTACCGAGCCAATCAGCGTAAGTTCGTTGTCGGCTAGCGTAGTGGTATAGCTCACGCCGCCATATACCAGTGTATAAGAAGGCAATTCCCAGTTGTTCGCTGCGTCGAGTGCCGTTTTGCCATGGAACTTACCGCCCAGATTGACGGTTAAACCAGGCACAGCAGATACATTGTAGTTGGTTTGCAGGGTAAACTGATTCTTTGGTGCTCCCCCCACATCATTGCCCTGATTCGCCGTACTGGTTTTGTCGTACTCTGCGCTCAGGAACATGGCATCACCATATAGCGAAAGGTTGTCGGTTACGGTTAAGGCTCCGCTGAACTCCAGGCCCTGATACAACGAGATCCCGTCCTGAATCAGGTAGTTGTCGTCGGTTACCATGGTTGCGCCGCGCTCAATACGGAACAAGGCTGAACTCAATGACCAGCCCTGTCCGGCCATTTTTAATCCCAGTTCATACTGCAAGCTTTCCAGTGGCGGTAACAGCTCGTTGGCGTTGGCATACTCTTCGCCTACCGCTGAGGTTTGTCCTTCAAACGACTCGACATAACTGGCGTAATAGGTGGTATGCGCCGATGGCTTAAACATCAGGGCTAAGGTAGGCGATACAGCGGTGTCATCGTAGTTGTCGTGGTAGGACAGGAAATACTCACTGGCTTCATGTTCAATGCTGTTAGAGCGAATCCCCAGCAACAATTCCCACTCATCGGTTAATTCGATGTAATCGCTAACGAATACTGACTGCTGAGTATCTACCCAGGCTACCGGCGCATCTTTTTGCAGCGTGGCCTGATAGGCTGGCACATCACCCGGTGTATACAGGTTGCTGGTAGCATATCCGCGAGTGACTTTGCGGCCATACTGGCCTCCGTCGTTTCGATATGTGGTAGCTTCCTGGTGTGATGCGCCCACTACCACATTGTGCTTAATTCCGCCGGTGGAAAACTCACCGTTTACCATGGCCTGCACCTGATCGTAATCTACGTCGAAGTACTGCTCATAAGTTAAAATACTCAAATCACCGGCACTGTTTAGCAAGTAATTCAGGCTTTTCACCCAGCGGGTTTCGTTTTTCGACGCGTCGTAGTCGAGTTGGAACTGCCAGTTGTCGTTGATATTCCACTTCAGGCTGCTCAGCGCAATCAGGTTTTTGTATCCGTCAAATGTGCCATCTACGGCCAGATTTCGGCTACCACTCACAGTGGCGGGTAATGGCTCGGTAGCGGCCATATTAACCGAAAACCGGTTCCATGAATTCTCGATTAGGCGGTCGCTATAAATAAAATCCACTGTCCACAACAGGGAATCAGTAAGGTTAGCATCAAACGCCAGAGACACAGTTTCACGGTCGATACCGCCGTTGTCCAGATACGTGTCGCCGTTTTCTTTTACCGCATTTACACGCAAACCGTAGGCATTATTGTCCCCAAACCGAGTACTTGCGTCTACATGCGCACTCAGCACGCTGTCGCTGCGCAATCCTACGTTTGCACTTACCGCGTTATTTTTGGCGCGCTTTGTAGCGTAATTCACAATGCCACCTGGTGCAGCCATGCCATACATAAAGCCGGTAGCCCCTTTAATCAGGGTAACTTGTTCGAAGGCTTCATACGGCAACTCACCGCTGAAGCTGTTTACCGACAGGCCATTGATTTTAAAACTCTGCGTGTAATCCAATCCTAATCCGCGTACGCGAATTGTGTCACCAAACGAGCTGTATGCACTACCGTCTATCGATACCGACGCTTCGCGGCTGAACAGACTATTCAGGGTGTTTACCTGACGAATTTCCAAGTCTTCCAGCGAAATCACATCTACCGAAAATGGCGTTTCCTGAATAGCGCGTTTGCCCAGTGCGCCACCATTATTTTGCTGTTCAAATTCGGTAAGCTTGTGCCCAACTACCGAGATAACTTCAACGTTCTCAGCATCCGCTGATTCCTCCGCCAGTGCCATTGAATGACAGGTAGCCGACAGTGCTGCGCAACAAGCTAAAGCAAGTTTTCGCTTATAAAACAAAGCGTTTGGTTTATTCATGGTTTGTCCTTAGTGTGAAACGAAAAATCCGCGGGCGTTAGAGAAAAAGCAACGAGAGTTGTTATGGTTGTCCCTGCAGAACCCCGACACTACATTAAATGATAATCATTATCAATAACATTTACAGAAACTTAATTTAGCGTAGACTATGATCACATTTACAAAAATTAACCCAGATTTTCATATACAAACCTATGCAAATGAGTATGATTTGCATTAACGTTTAATAATCTAATGGATTAGGCATGGTGGTTTTTCTCGCGCTGATCTTTGAAGTTATTGGCTGTCTGTTCCTTTACGGCAGCAATAAAAATCAACGTCTGTTTGCAGCGCAACTCACGTTAACACTGCGTTATGCAGGGTATATTTTGAACTTAGCGGCATTGGTTTGCTGGCTTAACACGGTTTCCATCGCAGCGGCCATTTGTATTTGGACGCTTAGCATTATGGTGGTACTTGGCGCCCTGCCCTTTTTCTCGCTGATACACCCGGCCAGGGAGGCGTAATGGCCAGGTTATCTGAACATGAAAAAATTCAGCCACACTGGTTTACTAAATCGGTAGCCGCCACGCTACTGGGATTGTTATTTTCCTTTGCACTAATTGGCCTATTTGCCTGGTATGGGCCAGGTGGCATTCAGTCTCCCAACAAAGTGCAATTTAATATGTGGATGATAAGCCCAGTCTGGTTGCTCATCCTGTCTTTCTCCTTTTTGTTCAGGACCGGTTGGCGGGCCGTGCTTATGCTGGGTGCTGCCAATCTGGTGGCCTGGGCGGTATTCCTGTTATTGAGGTTCACTCTATGAAAATCCGTAGCGACGTACTTCGCACCTATCAGCCGGTACACTCCTGGACGGGGATCACCACCGGATTACTCCTGTTTATTGCCTTTTTCGCAGGCGCGCTTACCATGTTTAAAGCGCCGTTAACTCAATGGGCCATTCCTGCTAACCACACCCTGCCGCCGGTTTCGTTTGAGCAATACGATACATTGGTCCACAAGGCGACTTCGGAATTCGCATCTGCCGCGAATGGCTTTACATTGCACTTCGACGGCCAACAGAGCCCGATGACCTGGTATGAGCAAGGTGGCGGACGCGGTTTGCATATTCATAACCAGATGCGCCACGCTTCCCTTAACGAATCAGGCGAATTGGTTTCCGTAGCCAACAAACAGAATGTGTTGGGCGATTTAATTGACCAATTACATCGCACCGCGGGCATTCCGGGCTCACTGGGGCACGAAGATATTGGTGTGCTGATCCTTGGCGTAGCATCGGCGCTGTATTTCATCGCACTGGTATCGGGTGTGATATTTTTGCTACCTAGTCTGGTAAAAAGTTTTTTCGCGCTGCGTCAAAGCAAAGGTGCAAACCGGTTCTGGCTGGATACCCACAACCTGATAGGCATTACCAGCCTGCCGTTCCATTTACTGATAGCCTGGACAGTGGTGGTGTTTGCATTTCACGATATGTTGTATGGCGGCTTGTCGTTTATTTATGGTGACGAACCCATGTTTGAGCGCAACGGCGGCTCAAAGCAAGTGTATACACTGGCAGAGTTACCTTCGATAGACAGCTATTTTAACGCAGTAAACGCCCTGGTTGATGGCTATGAAGTAGTGAGTTTGTCTTTCGACAATTTAACCACACCGCGCGCTCAGCTTACTATTGAAGTAGCCGGTGACGGGCGTCTGCAGCGGACGGGGGATGCCGATGTGATTGCCATGCACCCTTTCACCCAGCAAGTAACCTACAGCACGCTGAGCATACCCGACAACGGCATGTATGGCCCTATTGTAAAGAGCTTTTTTGCCCTGCACTTTGGCAATTTTGCCGGCGATACCGGACGCTGGATTTACTTCCTGCTGGGTATTATGGGTGCCATTTTGTTTTACACCGGTAATCTGTTGTGGCTGGAGAAACGCCGTCAGAAACAAGCCAGACAAACCCGCTCGGTTACCTTTATGGCTAATTTGACTATTGGTGTGTGTGTGGGTTCGATACTAGGCGTTACCACTACATTGCTTGCCTCAAAATGGCTTTATCTGGCTGGCGTAGACATTAACCTTGGCTACATTAATGTGTATTACGGTGTGTTTGTTAGCAGTGTTGTTTTTGCCTTTTGGCAAGGTGCAGCTAAATCGGCCATTGTGTTGCAGGGACTCACCGCTCTGACCTGTCTTGGCATTCCCCTCACCACGTTCATTACCTGGATGACAACTGACAACTCACAGTGGCAGCCTGGCACCGATACCTTGTTTGTGGAAATACTGGCTTTGGTGTTTGCCGGGATATTCTACAAGGCAGCCTGTAAAACCAAACAGCGGGCCTACAATGGCGAAACAGATAGCATATGGTTTGTCGCTAAAGCGCCCGGAGACACGCCAAAAGAAAGGGCGGGAGCCATAACCTAAGCTTACAAAAGGGATTTAGCGCTCACAGGCATATAACATCTGCTGAAAAAGCAGGAACTGGATTAGTTTGATGTCGCCAATGTGGACCAGCGCTTATTCCACGTGGCCGCTGCGGGGTATGACCTACACTAATTTGTCGTGTGGATTTAAATAAAACATCTTCTTCCATCCCTGCGTTTCCGTTGTAAATCGCCAGGGAACAGGCAACAACGACAATATGGAATAGTGAACATGGGGCGGCTTACCCCTGGCATTGCCGGAATCGCCCAGTGAACCGATAACGCTATTGATCCCAACAATATCGCCCGGCGCTACCGCAACACTGTCTAAGTGAGAGAAATAGTGAATACGCCATTTGGGACCAAGTATCGCCACGGCCTTGCCACCATTGCCAAATAGACCGGCAAACACCACAACGCCCGATACCGATGCCGTGACGGGAGTTCCCTTTTTGCCAAAGATATCTATTCCCTTGTGAACACCAGATGCGCCCCACGGCGCATGCCAAAAGGTGTTGTGATTCCAGTCGCCAGACGTTGCCCCTTTTACCGGAATGGCAACATTTTCAGGTATCAGCATGCCAAGCGTTACAACGACAATTAGCGATATAAACGCGTATTTTTTAATTTTCATTGGCTAACATCTAATGACCCATCCATCTATTGCGGTGTAATCACGCTGAATAACCACACCATTCCCGCCAACACAACCAGCCAGCTTGTGATAGTTAACCACTTAGCCCATCGGCCAGTAAATCCTCTGGACGCCTCTTTTTGCTCGTAAAAAACACGACATTCGCGGGGTAATTGCTGCCAGAAAGCGTCGTTTTTGTCTTTCGACTTGCCCTTATATCGACAAATCATGCGATACAGCTCATTGGCATAGTCGTGATCCGCAGGGTTGCGTTTCACCAGATTCAGCATGTTGAGCACCGCGTCCTGGTACTGCTTGGTTTCTAACTGACAATACGCCAGCGAATACTGCAGGTAGTCGTTTTCTGGAGAGCGCGACAAAGCTATCGCGAAATGTTCGCCAGCCTCTTTGTAGCGTTCCAGTTTGTGGCACACCTCGCCCTTGGCCTGATGCGCTTCATAGGCATCAGGTACCAACGCCACCAATTGATTAGCGACTATTTCACCTTGTTTAAGCTCGCCATTTTGAAGGTGCATGTAGAATAATTGCAGCAGAAACTGATCGTTCTCAGGATCGAATTTTACCGCCGTTTCGGCGTGTTTGCGGGCGGGCTCAAAATGTTTCAGGCGCAACGCAACAATGGAATACAGAAAGTGAAAATAGCCCTCATCCGGCTCAAGAGACAGCGCACGCCTGATATGCCTTTCTGCATCCGGTGCATTGTCTAACCCCAGACAGGCCCGGCAAAGCAATGCATAACCATATCCGTGATCCGGGTACTCAGCTACCCACCTGCCAGCGTGTTTAAGCGCTTCGTCGAACCTGGCAATATCAAGTAAATTTTCAATTTGCTCAATAGCAACCATGTTATAGCTTCTTTGCTTTTATAAATTCGAGCAGCTCATCAAAATTGCCACTTTCGTTTGCGAACAGCGCGTAATTGCGGGCAGACTCAAACCAGCTCAGGGCACTCGCTTTGATCTCTTTGAGCGGTGCGGCAAAATCCTTGTCGTCGAGCGCTTTTACCTGCCCAAGCTCAAGACTCTTTTCCAATGCATTTTCAATTGCCGACTGGCAAATATGCGCAATGTCAGCGCCGGAATACAACTCTGTTTTATCAACCAGCTTGTCTATACTCAGCCCTGAAACTGGCGTGTTTGATAGATTCATCTCGAAAATCGCTTTTCTGGCAACCTTGTCGGGCGGGAATACTGCTACCATGCGATCAAACCGGCCGGGGCGCTTTAGCGCCTGATCGACGTCCCAGGGTAAATTGGTGGCGCCTAAAACAAACACATTTTTGTTGTTGCTCTCCACACTGTCCATTTCATTCAACAGTTGGTTTACCAGGGTTCGCATGCCTGAATTCTTCAGGTTGGTACGTTTATGTCCCAGCGCATCCAGCTCATCAAAGAACAACACACAGGGCGCATTGCGCCGCGCAGTCTGAAAAATGTCGTGCAGCTTACGTTCACTTTCGCCCACGTACATATCCAGGATATCGGCCATACCGACATTGATAAACTTAGCCCCCAACTCCCCTGCCAACGCCCGTGCAATGTAGGTTTTACCGCAACCGGGTGGTCCGTACAGCAATAAACCGCCCGACACTTTTTTGCCAAACTGCTTACTTAATTCAGGGTGTTTAAGTGGGGCAAGAAACGACAGGGTTAAGCGCTTTTTAACGGCTTCCATTCCCGCCACGTCGTTAAGATAAATGACATCATCCTGTTCATGGGTGTCGTCTGTGGGGTCGTACTCAGTGCTGTTAGTGGAAACCAGTTTTAACTTTGCACCGCGTACTCTGCTGACTTCGGGCGCGTTATTGTGTTTAACGCTGCCTGCACTTTGCAATGCCTGATACACGCCAACATCCTTGTGCCCTGCGTTTTGCATCACATCAATGAGCTTTTGCATTGCTTCGGAATCATCAGGATGATGCAACACACACTGCTGCAACAGCGCTATAGCATCATTCAAGCGTTCTTCGGCAATATACGCATCAGCCAGGTGCCTGACTAAAGCCGGTTCATTCGGCGATTTCTGTAACCCTGCTTTTAGGGTTTCAATTAAAATGCTATCCACGGGTACATCCTGTATCGCAACAAGGTTAAGATTTCAGACGAGTGTACCCTTTCTTGCACAATACCGACAATGCTGACATTGCAAACATAAACACGTAATTTCAACGCGGTGCCATGATGTTTTGCTTTTTGTACGCACCCAGAACCGCCACTAGCTAAAGCTCTGGCAAGCCGACTGGGGCGGCTTTTTGCTCCAAATCACTTTACCCGCGATATCTGCTTTACACACCGGGCCAATCTGGTTGGTTGAAATGCTCTCGGCAATATTGTCCCCGCACAAATAAAATAGTGTTCGGTTGCCGTTCACAGCCATTACGCGTTTCACAATGACCCCGTATTGCGCCGTATTAACCACAACCATATCGTTGAGGGATATTGTTTGAAATGGCAGTTTCGCCACCAGCACATAACTGTCTGGTGGCAAGGTGGGCAGCATACTCCGCCCCTGCACACGCAGTATGGATAGCACTACAGATCCGGATACAGTACAGGCATCGAGGGCGGATACGGACACGTTGCCGTTTTAGTAGCGACGCCTTTGGATTGCCAGAAATAGCCAGCAAACTGATTAACCAATTGCAGCAGCGATTCGCACTTTTGGCGGTCGATATGCTGTTTACATGCAGAACCCGCCAGCATGATGTTGTGCACCAGTGCGTGAGTATCCTCAAACACGTCAAATTGTGCAGCTTTAAAGTAATCACCCCAAATTACCCGTACCTCGGCCTTTACTTTTTCGGCATGAATTTCCTTTTCCCTTACCAGCCGGCTAAGCTGCGCCTGCTGATTCAACGACAGTGGCGTTCCGGTATCCAGCTCCAGCAGCAAGTCGGTGAGTCTGATCACGCTGAGTGCGGCCACCTGAGCCGTGATGGGATCGTAAATTTTGCACGGGATATCGCAATGTGCGCTAACGGTTGCAAAAGGCAGGCGTTTGTCGAGTTGCCGCAATATGGAATACATCATGCGCTTAAGACTCCCGGGAAGACGAACGATTAATGGCTTTGTATAACGCAAACACACAGGCCAGGCCTACCGCCGCCAGTGACAGCAAAAACAATGCATGTAACAGTGGGCTGGTCCAATGGTTGTGATCGTGTCCTTCATGCGCTAACGCCAGCGGGCTCAATAGTGTGCACATGGCCGCCAACAATAACGTGAATAGTCGTGTGTATTGCATGATTGCTCTCCTGCTTAATTAATGGGTGGTTGATTGCTGTGTCAGTGGGAACACCTGTGACACCGTTGGAGACAGAGTGCGTGATTTAGCCGGGCTGTGTTCCCCGGATTTACTGGCACCAAATGTGCCGTGTTGCTCTTCGAACAAACACAACTGGGTATAGGCAATTCGGCTTCCCCACAGCGGACCTGGCAAGCTTCCGCAGGTTTGGAGGATGTCGTGCATTTTCAGGCGCGCAGCCTGAAAGTGTTGCCAGGCAGCCCGATAAGCGCCATTGCGCTGATACAACTCGGCCAGGTTGTGGTGACTCACCAACATGGCCCCGATGGATTGACGACTGGCGGGATTAGCTTCCAGTAACACGTCACTGCGCTGGATGGCTTGCTGATAATAAAATAACGCCAGCAAGGTATGTGAACGGTCGAAACAGCGGTTTGCCCGGCAAACAGACTGCTCCCAATAACTATATGCAATCTGATAATCATTCATTTGTGTGGCCTCCATTCGATCCCGTTGCTACGCACCATAGCGCTGCAACGCAATAGGCTGACGCTGACTATCGGCTGCTTGTAATACCCTGCTCACCCGACGCTCTATTGCATGACGGTACTCAGACAGGTGCAAGGACTCATAAGCTGTGCACAAAAGCAGCGACAGCGACTTCACCTTTTCTATCATGCCTGGGTTCTGACCTTCTTCGACTTCCAGCAAGATCACTGCTATGTCGAATGCACACCCCAGATAGGCGATACACTCCCGAAATTGCCCGTCGCAAAATAGCGTGGTGCCCTGCCACTCGTCTCTGGCAAGAAAGTGCAAGGCCTCTTGTGGGTGCCCATACACCCAGTCGTTGTGTTTGGCGCATAGATAGGAAATTTGCATAACTGTGCCCTCCTTATCTTTACCTTAGTCCTCAAATATTCCAATTGCAAATGATAATTGTTATTATTTGCAAAATAAAAAATCAAAGAGTATCAACATGAGGTCGAAGGTGAAACGCGCACTACTGACACGCAGGCTGGCAATCATAATCAGCCTGCTTGCCACACAACTATTGTGGGAGGCAAAGGCAGCGGGAACAACCAACATTAACCAGCCGTTATTTTCGATCACACCGGCACAGCCTGTTTTACAGCTGTCTGTAACAAAAGGCAGTTATGTGGCGGGCGAAGCGAAATCAGAAGGTGAATTTGCGTTGTGCCTCGCTAATTCTGGCCCAGTTAGTTCAGCCTCGCACTGCGTTCGGCAACTGGTGCCCGAACAATCTGGCCGTGCCGGGTTTTACTTTGTGGCCTCTTCAGATTCGCCCTTCATAGTCAGCCAATCCAATCACCCTGTTGATATCACGCTGTTGAACGTAGTGGCACCGGAGCACCAAACTCAGGCTATGCCTGGCTTTGTCAGCCCAATGGTAGCGCGAGCATATCAGACATTACAGGCAGGACATCTTGCGGAAGCAGTATGGCGCTCACTGAGTCAAAACGGCTCACCAATTATTGAGCCCACCAGCAAACCCGGTGAAAGCCTGCTTACCTTCATTCACAAAGGCGCGCAATTCAACGCACTTATTTTTGGCGCCCCCGACAGAGACCATGGCTGGATGACAAGACTGGGTAATAGCGATATCTGGTTTAAAACTTACACGGTGCCAGACTCCACGGTACTGTCTTACCAGATTGCGCCTGATGTGCCCCAATTTGCTGGCAGCCCGTTTGAGCAGCGTGTTGCGCTCAAAGCCACGGCGCAGCGCGATCCGCTAAATCCGCGACTGACCAAACCCGCCTCAACGGATCCGCATTTTCAATTCTCTATGGTGGCGTTGCCCAACGCTCCCACTTTTGAATCTTGTGTTGACGCCTGCCCGTTGCTGGGCGATATACACCAATTCAGCTTGACCAGCGCAGGCCTTAACAACAGTCGTCTCATATCGGTTTACACCTCACCTACTAATCAGCATCCTGCGCCGCCCATTCAAGTGATCTTATTTGACGGCATGCAGTTCTCCTCAGAAGTAAATGTACTTGCATCACTTGAACGCGCAGTGCTGAATAACAGGATCCCGGCACTGGAAGTGGTGCTAGTTGATTCGCTCGACAACAGCACCCGCGCCATGGAGCTACCAGACAACCCTCAGTTTACGCAAATGCTAACTCACGAACTCCTGCCTGCCGTTGCGTCCGTTACATCGCGCAGTTTTGCAGCGTACAATCGAGTGCTGGCCGGTGCCAGCTATGGAGGCCTTGGCGCGTTTACTCATGCATTGCGCGCATCAGACTATTTTGGCAATGCCGTTGTGATGAGTGGATCATTCTGGTGGGCAGATCGGCCGGATTACCCGCAAGACAAGTACTTTATATCAGAACGGGTCATGGCTTCCCCTATGCAATCAGTACGCTATGCCATTAGTGCCGGATTGTTTGAATCCAGCCCCACCGGGCAAAAAGGCATTTTGTCTGGCAGCCGACATTTACGCGATATGCTTACCTTGAAGGGCTATGAAGTGTATTACCGTGAATACGCAGGGGGGCATGACTACACTATTTGGGAGCGGGCATTAATCGACGGGCTGATGTCGCTGTTTCCGGTTGAGTCCAACAAAGGCTGAACCAAAGAAACATGCTGAATAAACTATCGCCCGGGCTGATAAACCTGGGCGATAAGAATGTTCGTATACCGGCGTAAGCCTGAGGCTATTAACCTAGGGCTATTAATAGCGAAGGCGATTAGCCTTTTACCACGAAGCTGCCTTTCATAATGGCAAAGTGGCCCGGGAAACTGCAAAAGAAAGTGTAGTCTTCTGCGCTGGATAACTTACTCATGTCGAACGTTACCGTATCCTGCTCGCCACCGCCAATGATCTTAGTTGCTGCAATAATGGTTTTATCACCCGGTGGTAAATAGTTGTTATCGGCACCCGCTTTCAGTGCGCCGCCAACAATAGCCTGGGCATCTGCCGTGGTTGACAGCACCCAGTTGTGACCCATGTATTTCTTATCGAGCTGGCCGGTGTGTTTTAATGTTACCGTAAAGGTGTCGCAAGTTGCCGGCGCAGTTATTGCCGTCATATTAAATTGCATCATGTCATTACTTTCGATGGTAACAGCACACTCATCTGCAAACGCGACACTGCTTAACAGTGTCAGGAATATCGCCACATATTTTCTCATCTTGTCCTCCAGGAACGGCAAAATTAATGAGAAAGCCCCTCGCTTTACAGCATACATTTAATACGTATTTTGCTGTTTGGACCTGAAATGACTTTCTCCGGCTTAACTGCCTAACTATACATTGTGAGATAATGGTTATCATTAGCAGGGCCGTCGTCAAATAGTCGCTCTTGTATAGGGCTTTAGTTCTAGTTAATGATCAGTAGATAAATCACACCAGCGGCTTGCTCCATACCATTAACTTAGCCAAACCAACGACATAAACAGGATGCAGCCCACTCAATAGACGCCCCGGCGTGAAATCTGTTTAAAGTTGATAGAGCGCTTAATGAGTCGTAAGAGGCGTTACATTTTGAAGGAGAATCCAGTAAGCGAAATAGCTCACTGAGATTTTAATGGCACCAATGAGCGCAGAGTGTTCATGGGTGACCAGTATTGCGTTAGTCTGTTTCTAGACATTTTCAGACAGTCAGACCTATGACACTGGACTTCTGCTATTGGTCAAAGGACTAAACCGCTCCGCGGTAGTAGTGCCGCCCCCACCTCATTAATTATATTCTGATCTCGTTCCCCGCTTCTAAGCTGAAGGAAGGGCAATGTCGCCCTGAATTCACTCAGGAGTGAAACCATGAGTTACTTTGAAGG
>NZ_JBLBUE010000004.1:0-84822 GCF_047290655.1 Alteromonas sp. AMM-1
GACTGGTCCATCACTCACATATCATTCAATTACAAGGAGAAAGCTACCGTAGAAAAGCAGCCATAAAACAGGAAGGATAACTCAGCGACAACCGGTCAAGTTAATTGACGCCAGACCGGTCAAGATAGTTGACGTTCTATATACTGAGCGTAGATATATCCAAAAAGCGGCTTAATATTGAATCAAATTGAGCCATCTGCTGAGTAATTACATCCTTATTTTCAAGTAATTGACTAAAGCACCCTTTCTCCTCCAGCGAGCAATAGATTTCTTCATTGTCATAATTTGGCAACCTATCTATTTTTGGATATTTGAGCTGTTTTTCATAATCTAACAGACCCTTTTGGATCATACTTACAGAAGCCAAATATTCTGCAGTAGCATCCTCGTAGGGGGTGGAACCTTGTTTTCCAAGTGCAATTAAAGATAAATAAGCATTTTGGTTTAGATTTGGAGCTTTTGAAAAATACTGAATCCATAGTCTTGCCTCTGTGTCTAATGGATCATCTGTGGCCAGATGCCACAGAAAACCTACGACAGCCATCAGCGCCATTGATAACATTGTTTTTTTCATATCGTCCTTTTTAAACCAAATCTAAAATCCATTATTAAAGAAGCAATTCATGCTATCTGGCTATTAAGAAAAGGTAAATTGCGCAAATCGAATTCAATACAACTTCTGCCCCAATATTGATTGCTTTGGAGATGCAAGAATGACGAATGAAGGGCTTGAACAACCATTGCTTAATCAAAAAAAAGCCCGAATAAAATCGGGCTTTTTTGGTTTTATTAGTCACTGTGTACTAGGGACGTAAGGCCCGCTCACCGCGCGCTAAACCACATACACCGGTACGCGACGACTCGATGATCTCGGTACACTGCGCCATGGTAGTCGCAAAGGCGTCCAGCTTATCGGTGGTGCCTGTTACTTCAATAGTGTAATTACTTACCGACACATCCAGTATGTTTGCACGGAAAATATCAGCATTGCGTTTTACTTCAGCGCGAATGGCTTCCGTACGCGTTGCCACTTTGATTAACATCATTTCACGCTCTATGTGTGCGTTTTCAGTTAAATCAACCACTTTAAGTACATCTACCAGCTTGTTTACCTGCTTGGTGATCTGCTCGATTACTTTATCATCGCCATGGGTAATAATAGTCAGGCGTGACAAACTGGCATCTTCTGTTGGTGCCACACACAAAGAATCAACGTTGTAACCACGCTGAGAGAACACACCTACAATTCGCGACAAAGCACCTGGGGCGTTTTCCATTAATACAGATATGATTCTTTTCATCAGGTTCTCTCCGTCTTACTTAAACGCATGTCGTCCATTGCGCCGTACTTAATTTGCATTGGGTATACGTGTTCATTCTGGTCTACTGCAATATCCATGAACACCAGACGATCGGTTAAGCTAAAACACTTCTCCATGGCAGCATCTAATTGATCGAGTGAATCTACTTTAATGCCTACATGTCCGTAAGCTTCAGCCAGTTTCACGAAATCCGGTAGAGAATCCATGTAAGAATGAGAGTGACGGCCTTTGTAAATCATATCCTGCCACTGACGCACCATACCCAGAGCACGGTTATTCAGTGAAATAATCTTAATAGGCAGGTTGTACTGCAAACAGGTAGCCAGTTCCTGAATATTCATCTGGATACTGCCATCTCCTGTTACAACCACAGAGGTCGCCTCAGGATGTGCAAACTGCACGCCCATGGCGGCTGGTAAACCAAAGCCCATGGTGCCAAGACCACCTGAGTTGATCCACTGGCGTGGTTTGGCATAGGGGTAATAAAGCGCAGCAAACATCTGGTGCTGGCCTACATCTGAACTCACATAGGCCTTACCATCGGTGTACTTATACAATGCTTCAATAACACGTTGTGGTTTAATTACGGTGTCGCCTTGTTCGTAATTCAAACACTTACGAGAGCGCCACTGTTCAATTTGCTGCCACCAGTCGGCCAGCTTTTCTGTTTGCGCAGCAAAGTCCTGAGGATTCAATAACTCAAGAATTTGCTCCAGAACTACGTCAACTGAGCCTACAACCGGGATGTGTGCATTTACTGTTTTTGAAATCGAAGCAGGATCGATATCAACATGAATAATTTCTGCATGGGGGCAGAATTTCGCAACGTTGTTCGTTACGCGATCGTCAAATCGTGCACCAAGAGCCAGAATGCAATCCGAGTTATGCATGGTTTTATTGGCTTCCATTGTGCCATGCATGCCTAACATGCCCACAAATTGCGGGTGCGTACCTGAAAATGCGCCCAGGCCCATCAGGGTACAGGTTACCGGTGCATTCAACAGCTCAGCCAGTTTGGTTACCAAACCCGACGCTTCAGCTGTTACCGCGCCACCACCAACATACAGTACAGGACGTTCCGCTTTTTGCAGTGCCGTAACGGCTTTCTTAACCTGCTTACTGTGACCACGCACCGTAGGATTGTAAGAACGCATTGCCACGCTGCTTGGAAACACATAGGGGTGTTCTTCCATTACGTTAACAATATCTTTTGGTAAATCCACCACTACCGGGCCAGGACGACCTGTGTTTGCAATGTAGTATGCTTTTGCAATGGCTTCTGGAATATCCACAGCACGCTTAACCAGGAAGCTGTGCTTCACGATAGGGCGTGAACAACCCACCATGTCTGTTTCCTGGAACGCATCTTCACCAATGTGCATAGACGGTACCTGGCCAGACAGAACGACCATTGGAATAGAATCCATATACGCTGTTGCAATACCGGTCAGGGTGTTAGTTGCCCCTGGGCCAGACGTGACCAGGACAGTACCCGTCTTGCCGGTCGAACGCGCGTACCCGTCTGCCATATGTGCAGCGGCCTGTTCGTGACGTACGAGGACATGTTTGACATCATCCTGAGCAAATAAAGCATCATAAATGTCAAGAACGGCACCGCCTGGGTAACCGAATACATGTGTAACTCCTACATCTTTTAGCGCTTCCACCACCATGGCGGCGCCCGACATCATCTTCACGGTGTTATCTCCTACTAGATAATTGTGCCTGTTGCAGCGTAATAGTTAACCGTAATAAGTGACAAACACAGTTTGACGAACGAGAAAAATGGCAAAATTTGTTTATCACCTATTCACGGTACGCGGACTATATCGAAGCAATTAGGAAGATCAAACAGTTTTCTGAATAAAAGTGAGACATATATCCCAATAATGGAAATAATTAGGATGAATCTTTCGATTTTAACTATTTAACCCGTTAAAACGAAATATTTTTTCACATTAAATTAACACTGAAATTGTGTAAACTTTAGTCTAATGCCGCATAGATATTGGCCCTCAAGGCAATTCATCCCAAAAATTTCGATTTCCATAAATATGCTAAATTAGGATAAACATTTCGTTTGATGTTTTATTTGAGAAAATGTTCGTTAGATATTGGGGAATTCATCGTCGTTGCGTCTATCTAGACTGTTTAATAATTCACTCACCCCAACAGTACCTGACTCTGATGGCGTTACATCGCCTCAGGAGCTAAACAAGCTGATCGACTCGCATGGACCCAAAGGACTCAATATTTCGGCAGAGATGATAACAATGTGGCAACGCGCGTTGTTATACGATTTAGAATTAGGCAACTTCACTGCTGATTGAACACGTCCAACCAGGCAGTAAAGTTGCGGGCTAAGCGGGATTATCGGCTATCTGGTGCGAGCTTGTCGCTTTAGCGCTTTCAGCAATCAGCGTTTTTTGGGCACCCATGCCCAAATCATTTCGCACAGAATAGGCTCAATACCTTGTGCATCGGTAACTTTTACCTGCACGGTAACCTCCCCTTTTTCCTGCTCCTGCATTTGGGCAATTTGTGCATCGGTAAGTGTCGCAACGGCCAGCATGTCACCCTGAGCACGTTTCACGTACTGCAAATTCATCGACTTAATTAACGGTAACTTATCGCCAGGTAGATTCACTCCCACAATAAACCCCGTTGCCGATTCAGCCAATAATGCCATTGCGGCTGCGTGAACACTGCCAATATGATTTTGTACTTTTTTGTAGTTCTTCTGCCGGAAGGTAACCTGTTTCAGGTCTGTTTCCAGAATATCCACCTTCGCCGTTCCTGCCAGCTTCACTTTGTACCTGAACATCCAGGTTAACAAGCGCTGACGCAACCACGTAGGATACTGATTCGCTTTTTGCGCAAAGGCGCGCAGAGGGTTTGGTTTCATACATCGTTAACTCTTACTGGTCGAACCAGAAGAGTAGTCGGATCTTGTCATCTATTCAAGCGGAATGCGTGAAAGCACAATGAGTAGCGGTTCAGAACTGGTTATGTTTTCTGGTTCAATGGCTTAGAAATTAAGAAAGCAAAATCTGATATAAACTGCTAATCGCTGAACGACATGCACGTTGTCGCTGGCCCCTTGGGGTCGCGAATCGCTATGACTTTCTGTGTTTGGATTTTTTATAATTTCTGAAGAGAAATTGGAGCGGGAAACGAGACTCGAACTCGCGACCCCAACCTTGGCAAGGTTGTGCTCTACCAACTGAGCTATTCCCGCTTAAGAGTGGTACTTCGTTTGAAGTGGTGCGCATTTTACAAAATTATTTATCTAACGCAATACCTATTTTCAATTTTTTTGTAATCTGCGCACTGACTGCTTAAATACTAAACACTTTTTGTCTGTAGAACTGTAATTCCGCAATGGATTCGCGAATATCATCCAGTGCCTGGTGCGTTCCTTTCTTAGTGAAACCTTCCAGCGCGGTTGGCTGCCACCGACGAACCAGCTCTTTTATTGTACTCACATCAATGCTTCTATAATGGAAGTACGCTTCCAACTCTGCCATGTACTTCACCATGAAGCGGCGATCCTGGCCTATCGTGTTACCGCATAGCGGTGATTTACCCGCCGGTACATATTGTTCCAGAAACGCAATGGTCTGTTTTGCTGCGCTCGACTCATCTACCTGGCTTTCGCGACAACGCTGAGTTAATCCACTCTCACCATGCACACGGGTACACCAATCATCCATGCCATCCAGCACGGCATCGGGCTGATGAACCGCAATCACAGGCCCTTCGGCCAAAATATTTAACTGCGAGTCCGTTACAATGGTTGCTATTTCCAGAACCACGCAGGTCTCTGGATCAAGGCCGGTCATTTCCATATCGATCCAAACCAGATTATCTGGCGAAAATACAGCGGAAGTAGTCATGAAGCACACCTATTTGCGTTGAAGTGGTGACACATAAAGTGCACAAAAGGTATCATGCACAGCTTAAAACGCAATAAAAGAGAGCGGCGTGGCCAAGAAACCCAAATTATCCCAGCGACAACAACGTCAGGTAGCAGCAAATCGCGAAAAGCGACTAGCTCGCCGACAGGCAAAATCTTCTCCGGATTTATCTTCGTTAATAGCGGGTCGCGTGGTCGGGCGATTTGGTAAACAGGCAGACGTTCAGGACCACGCCGGCGAGATTGTGCGTTGTCACATACGTCGAACCATAGCGTCGGTGGTATGCGGCGACAATGTACTATTTGCGCGCTCGGAAGTGCCAGATGAAAACCTCGGTGGCGTTATTGAGCTGGTGCAAGACCGTCGCTCAGTGTTAACCCGGCCTGACTTTTACGATGGCGTAAAGCCCATCGCCGCCAATATAGACCAAATCATCGTTGTTTCGTCGGTTAAGCCAGACTTATCCCTGAATATTATCGACCGTTATCTGGTAGCTTGTGAGGACACCGGTATTGCCCCCCTTTTGGTGCTGAATAAAGTTGAGTTATTAAGCCCCGAAGAACGCGAGTCCGTAGAGACTTCGCTAAAAATCTATACAAAGCTTGGCTACCGCTTTCTTTACACCAGTTGTAAAAGCGGTGAAGGTATCGATACCCTGCACGACACACTGCGCGATAAAACCAGTGTATTCGTTGGCCAGTCGGGCGTGGGCAAATCCAGTATCATTAATCAGGTACTGCCCGATGCGGATGAGCTGGTTGGCGAAATTTCGGAAAACTCCGGGCTTGGGCAACACACCACCACCGCAGCCAAATTATTGCCCATTCCCACTGGCGGCGATTTGATCGACTCGCCCGGTGTACGGGAATTCGCACTATGGCATTTGCCGCAAGAGCGGATCACATGGGGTTTTAAAGAGTTCCGCGACTATTTGGGTGGCTGTAAATTCCGCGATTGTAAACACCTGAATGACCCCGGCTGCATCATCCGTCAGGCAGTGGAAGACGGAGAAATAGCCCCTCAGCGCTACGAAAATTATCACAAAATTATTGCTGCAATGGACGAACAACGGCCGTCTTATATCAAACCCTCATGAACCATAACCGTAAATTGCTATGTTTAGCCACGGGATCCGGTACAATGCGCTGCATAACAGGGTCGTATATCTGAGTATTCCCAGAAGGGTTCAGGCAGACACCACAGAATAAGTAAGGAGATCCCTTTTGCTGGATTGGTTTAAAGTTAACGTACAGTACATTTTACCCAAACACCCTATTTCACGTTTGGTAGGTAAGCTTGCCGCTGCCGAAGCCGGCTCACTGACCACGTGGCTTATCAAGCTGTTTGTAAAGCAGTTTAAGGTCAACATGGATGAAGCCATGTATTCTCAGCCAGAGGATTACCGCACGTTTAACGCCTTCTTTACCCGGCCGTTAAAACCCGGCGTACGCCCCATCGACGACAGTGAAAACGGGCTTTGCCACGCAGTAGACGGCACCGTTAGTCAGTTCGGCGATATTGTGGGTGAAGACCTTATTCAGGCTAAAGGCCACAAGTTCACACTGAGTGCACTGTTAGGTGGCAATCCGGATTTAGCCGCACATTTCAAAGGCGGTAAATTTGCCACTATCTACCTTTCGCCCAGAGACTACCATCGAATCCATATGCCTATCGAGGGCACACTCACAGACATGGTATATGTACCAGGCGAATTGTTCTCCGTAAATCCGCTAACGGCCGAAAATGTGCCCGGTTTATTTGCCCGCAATGAACGTGTAGTTACCCTGTTTGATACGCCTGTAGGCAAAATGGCCATTGTGTTGGTAGGGGCAACCATTGTAGCCAGCATCGACACAGTGTGGGCTGGTACAGTGACGCCACCCGCCGGTAAACACGTAACGCACTGGCGATATGACACCGAAGGTGAAGGCGCGATTACCATTGGCAAAGGCGAAGAAATGGGCCAGTTCAAATTAGGCTCAACTATTGTTGTGTGCTTCGAAGCCGACAAAGTAGACTTTGCTGATTTGGCTACCGAACAAGTTACCCGTTTGGGTACGCCTTTTGCCACTTTCGCTATTTCTGCGGACACGCAAACCCAACCAGATTAATTCATGGAACCCGTTAAAAAGAGCCTGATCTCCCTGCATATCGCCGTAATTCTGCTTGGGGGTACAGGGCTCTTTTCAAATATTATTCCGCTTTCGGCTACCGACATCACGCTGGGCCGCAGCCTGTTTGCCTGCGTTGCATTGTGTTGCGTAGTGTTCATTGGCAAAGAGGGACTGGCGCTTGAACGCCGTCGCGACTACAGCATAGCTATTGGCCTGGGACTGTTAATGGCGGTGCACTGGATCACCTATTTTGCCTCCATGCAACATGCCGGGGTATCGGTAGGCATGATTGCCATGTTTACGTTTCCGGTGATCACCGTACTGTTAGAGCCTTTTTTCGAGCGTACACGCCTGGTGTGGCAGGATGTGTTAAGTACACTTGTCGTGGTGCTGGGAATAGTATTGATTGTGCCGGAAATTTCGCTGAAAAATGACATCACGCTTGGGGTGGGATTAGGGATTGCCTCTGCGGTGTTATATGCCATCCGCAACCTGTCACATCGCAAGTACTTTTCACACTACAGTGGCGCCAAGGCCATGGCCTGGCAAACGCTGGTTATTGCGCTGTGCATATTACCTTTCAGCGGCGCGTCACTACTACATGCCGACATGAATGTTTGGCTACTATTGTTAGCCCTGGGTACATTTTTCACAGCGCTACCTCATGCAATGGTAGCCAGCAGCCTTGCCCACTTGCGTGCAAAAACCTTCTCACTCATCGCCTGTATGCAACCCTTTTACGGTGTTGCATTTGCGATTGTATTACTAAATGAAAGTCCGGGGTGGAATACACTGATTGGTGGATTGTTGGTGACCTCTGCCTCGATTTATGAAACAGTAAACACCCATAAGTCAGTGGCATCCAAAAAGAGTTAATGTATGTGGATACTTGGGCATCGCGGTGCCAGCAAAGCCGCGCCGGAAAATACCCTGGCCGCGTTCTCTCTGGCCTTCGCTCAACACGCACACGGCATTGAGCTGGACACCTATCAGGTTGACGGTCAAATCGTGGTTATTCACGACCGGTGGTTAAACCGCACAACGAATGGAACAGGCTTGGTAACCTGCCAGACTCTGCCCTATTTGATGAGCCTGGATGCAGGCAATGGCGAGCGCATTCCATTGCTACAGGATGTATTCCGTTTGCTGCCACACACCGCCCTGTTCAATATTGAAATTAAGCATTTATATTGCACAGAAAGCTGGATAGCAACGGTGCAACAAGGTATCCGGCAATCCGGTTTTCCCGTGGAAAATATCATTATCTCGTCGTTTAACCATCGCTGGCTTCGCAGTATTCAGCAGGCCTGGTCCGGGGTAAAAATTGGTGCACTTACCGCAACGTATCCACAGAGCGGTTTAGGATTTGCTGAGGATCTCAGTGCTTACTCACTGCACATGGCGCTTGATGTGGTTGACGAAAATTATGTTCGGGAAGCCAAACAAGCCGGCTTAAAGGTACTTGTGTATACCGTGGATCATCCGCAGGATATGGTTATGCTGGCTGATTGGGGTGTTGATGGTATTTTTACCAACGTACCCGATATTGCGGTTAACACACTGGGTTAATTACTATCGGCCAAATGCTGGCCGCCAATCTTGCCATGGCAACAACGGCATTTTCTGCACAAACGCATGTTAAGCCAGTGTCCCACAATAATGAGCATGGCTCCCACAGCGATAGTGAATGGCTCACCGGCTTCACCAAACATATTTTTGAACCAGTAAATCGCGCCACCACTTAATAGCAGTAACAGAGGGTAAACCTGACCATGGTAACGAATTGCACCAACAATCAGTGCAACGCTGCCAATCAGAATAGACAAGCTAAGAATGGTGCGTTCAAACCATACTTCACCAAATACGCTGGATGCCAGTAAAGGAAGTACCGGAATAGCCAGACAATGCAACGCACACAAACCAGAGATCCAGATCCCTAGCCGGTCGAGAATAGTTGGATTGTCGATGGGTGACTGCATATCAAGCCTTAGTGTTACGAACGGATGTTATAATATAACAAAGCTGTTTTTTATCAAGTCAAAAATGCAATTCGCCGGCTAACTGCTTCAATATGCTGAACCTTTAATACGCTGCTCCTAATACGCTGTGCCACCGACTTGATGCCCACCATGTTTACTGCTAGGCTCTTCAACCTCCCATTTCCCATACCGCCTGAGATTGTCTGTATGCCACAATCACCATTTCAGATACGTTATGAACAGGCTGTGGATCTGGCAAATGAGGGAAAACCGGCCGACGCAATTAAACTGTTATATCCGCTTGTTCAACAATCCCCAGGGTACTATCAGGCCTGGCTTTTATTCAGCCGTTGTTTATTCGAGACTGGTTATGTAAAAGAAGCAGTGCAAATAGCCAGACATGCCGACAGTGTTGACCCATTGGCTTCGCACTTCCAACGCATCCAGCAGTGTATGCAGCATCAACGCATCGAAGAGGCAACCGGCATTGCCCGGGCTATGCTGGAGGACGTACCGCATCATTGCAAGGCCCTGTTTACGCTGGCAAGCCTGGCGTTGTCGGCCGGGCAACCAGAAGTCGCAATAGCCATCTTGACACCGGAAGTGCCACTACAGCCTGCCAACATTACGCTGAGACGATTACTTGCCGATGGTTATGCCAAATCCGGGCAATACTCAAACGCTATTGCTGCAAGTAAGGTGTTGGTGCAACTGGATGAGTGTTTTGAGAATCTGTGGCGCTTGCTGGGACTGCTATTTAAATACGGCCAGTATGACGAATTTCTTCACTTCTGTGAGATTGCGGCGAAGTATGTAGATAATCAATCGGATGAATCCAGCCAATTGGCTTTGTTAAAAGGCCAGGCTTTAAGAGTATTGGGGAGACGGGATGAAAGCATTCACTGCCTTACATCCAGTCTGACAATAAACCCAAACAATGCCGAAGCCTGGCTTGCTCTGGCCGATTTCAAAGATTACGTGTTCACTGAAGCCCAAAAGCATCAACTTGAATCCCTGTTAAACCGCCCTGTTTCTGCTGAAGTAAAGTGTATGGCAAGCTTCGCTTATGCCCGCTTATGTGACGCCAAAGGCAACACTCAGGCGAGCTTTAAACACTACGCGGCTGCCAATGCGTTAAAGGTAACCAACCCCCACGTTGTTGAGGGGATTCAACAGGATTTAGCAAACATCAAACACCAATACTGCGCCAGTGCTCTTTATGAACAGGCGGAAGCGTTAAACTCGCACCCAACGCCTGTATTTATTGTGGGTTTACCGCGCTCGGGTTCTACGCTTGTTGAACAGATGCTGGCTTGTCATAGCCACATAGAAGGTACGATGGAGCAACCCACGTTGTTACATGTTGAGCAGCGTGCCAACCGTCACTCACAAACGCACTATCACGCCAAACTTGGAGACACGCTCAGCAAACTTTCGGCAAAAGAACTAACGGATTTTGGCAATATCTATCTGAAAGAAAGCGCAGTATTCCGGCATCAGAATATGCGCTTTTTTACCGATAAACAGCCTTTTAACTTTCGTCTGATAGGTCTGATCCACAAAATACTCCCCAAAGCGATCATTATTGATGTTGTGCGCAACCCCATGGATTGCGGACTCAGCCTGTTTAAACAGTATTTTCACTCTGGTGTGGATTTTAGCTACAACCTTAACCACATAGGCACGGTATATAACCATTACCGCAGTATGATGGCGCACTGGGATAGCGTATTGCCAGGCAAAGTTATTCGGATACATTATGAATCACTCATCGACGACCCAACGACCCAGATTACACGTGTCCTGAACTACATGGGTCTCGAATTCGAACCACAGTGTTTATCTTTTCACACCACCAGCCGAGCCATTCACACCGCTAGTAGTGAGCAGGTGCGCCAGCCTATTAATCGCAACGGTGTGTGTGGTTGGGTAAATTTAGCCGGAGAACTTCAGGTGTTGCAGGACAGCCTTGACCCTGCATATTTAAGTGAATCACTTGCGCTAAAGCAAACCTAAAACCAGTCTGCAAATTGTGTATACGCGATAACCCTCTATAATACACTCAACTCCCTATCTTGGTGCAATCCTGCACTCCTATGGAGCCAATTGTCAGGTTGCATTGACATTACCCCTTGCAGCACACGCCGTTAAAGGCTCGTTGCACATGGTATAAAGTATGCTTTTGACAACGTTTGCAAAAATAAAAACATCAGAACAGTCTGAGGAAACCACAATGAGCACATTCAATACACTTCACGACAAGAAGCGCTCTGCGATATCCCTGTGTATCGCAACCGCGCTGGGATTAGGCTATTCCGCCAGTTCACTGGCACAGGAAACAGAAGAAGCATTAAAGTCGGTAGAAGTGATTAACATTACCGGTTCACGAATCCCTACCGATCCCAACGTGATCTCGTCGGTACCGGTTCAGTCAGTTGATAGCAAAGACATTGCGCTATCGGGTGAGCTAAACCTGGCTGATATCGTGAATGATATTCCTGCATTAATTTCGTCTTCAACGGCCGAAAATAACGACACCGGTGCAAACTCACTGAACCTGCGTGGATTGGGTGCAGAGAGAACCCTGACACTGGTTAATGGCCGCCGCCACGTTGCGGGTTTCCGCGGTACCTCTGCTGTTGATATTGGGACTATCCCAAGGGCACTGGTTGAGCGTGTTGAAGTAACCACCGGTGGTGCGTCTGCCGTGTACGGTGCTGACGCGGTAACCGGTGTTGTTAACTTCATCCTGAAAGATGACTACGAAGGTTTCCAAATCAACGCCACTGGCGCCTTACCTGAGGAATCGGGCGGTGGTTCGTTTGCTGTAGACAGTTTGTATGGTAAAAATTTCGACGATGGCAAAGGTAACGTAGTATTTACCCTGTCGTACGAAAAAGAAGAAGAATTGCTGCATGGCGATCGCTCATGGTCACGTAATAACGGACTGTCTTCAATTGTGCCAAATCCAAGCGGTGAAACGCAGCGTATGCTGGCAAGTGATGTGCGTTACTGGTTAACATCTAATGAAGGCTCAATTGCCCCTACTTTTGGCGGCCGTGATGTCACCTATGTTGATATTAACAACAACGGCATCGCCGACTGTCAGGAATCGCTGGGTGGACAAACGGGTTACCTGGCAGGTTGCTGGTTAACCAATCCAGACGGAACCGTGCGCGTAAATAGCGATGGTCCGATTTACAACGGTTTATTAAGTAGTGGTGGCGACGGTGCGAAGTTCAATTTCGACAACGACACCCTGATGCCAAACACCGATAAGTTTATTGTTAACTTAAACGGTAACTACCAAATCAACGACGAATTAAACGCGTTTTTTGAAGCCAAGTACGTAAGAGCAGAAACCAATTACTATGCAGAATACGACTCTTACTACGATACGTTGTTCATTTTACCTGACAACCCTTACATCCCTGAACAGTTACTGCCCGTAGTTGATCAGACTGGTGGCTTGTTGATCACTCAGGACGCCATCGCATGGGATGACGATGACACCAATTACGTACGTGAAACCAAGCGATTTGTAGGCGGTTTTACCTGGGATTACTCTTACGATCACAGTCTGGAACTCGCGTTCAATCACGGCGAATTTTCTAATACCACCCGATACACTGAGCAGTATATCGACCGCGTATTTGCCGCCATGGATGCCGTTACGGGCCCAGACGGCACGCCAGTATGTCGCTCAGATATCGACCCTACTGCTGCCTATGAAATTGACTACTTCGCTTATAACGTGAACTATGCAAATGGCGACTTCTACAGCGACCGCTATTACACCTTTACCCCTGGTGATGGCCAGTGTGCCCCGTTAAATCCGTTTGGTACAGATGCATTGAGCGACGAGGCCAAAGCCTTTATCTCTAACCGCATGAAAGACGAACTAACGATTAAGCAAACCGTAGTTACGTTAACCGCCGTTGGTCAGTTTGATAAACTGTTAGACAGTGTATTAGATGGTGCACTGGGCTACGCAACGGGTTTGGAATATCGCGAGGAATCGAGTGACAACCGCCTGGATCCTGCGGCGCTGGGTATTCTTCCGGAAGGGACATCCTACACAGCCGGACAACTCGTTAGTGAAGTGTCTCCCTGGCTGAACTTCCTCACCGGTATCGATAACGTTCAACAATTTAATACTTCGGGTAAATACGATGTACTGGACGCCTTTGTTGAAGTGCGTTTACCCATCTTCCAGGACAGAGAATACGCCTACGAATTTACCGTTGACGGTGCCGTGCGCGTAGCTGACTACTCAACACTGGGTAACGCCACCACCTGGAAACTGGGCTTCTCTTATAGCCCAATAGAAGAACTGAACTTCCGCGGTACCGTTTCCGAAGCAGTACGGGCACCGAACATTACTGAGTTATTTGACCCACAATTGCCCATTACCATCAACCTGGACAATGATCCGTGCGATCCGGCAAACATTGATGCAGGTAGTTCAGTACGTCAGGCTAACTGTGTGGCCGCACTGCAAGCGGTAGGTGTTGATTTAGCGGATATCCAGGATGCCGATGGCAATTATATCTGGACTAACCCGTTAACCGCCCGTTTCTCCGGTACATCTGGTGGTAATCCGGATCTGGACGTAGAGACAGCATCAACCTACACCATTGGAACCGTATTCCGCCCCAGTTTCCTCGAAGGCTTTACCGTTACGCTTGATTACTGGAATGTAGAAATTGAGGATGCGATTTCTGCTGTTGGTCCGGCTGATGTATTAAACGGCTGCTACGATTCAACAAATTACCCGGCTATCGGTTATTGCGGACAGATTTCACGTCGTGCTGATGGCGGCTTAAACTTCCTCACAACGGGTGAAATTAACTTCGCCCGGGTTGAAGCAGAAGGGATTGATTTCTCAGCTAACTACACGTTCAACATTGATGAAAACGAGTTTGGCATCAGCGTGGTTGGCACACGCCAGAAAACCCTGAATCGTTACTACAATCCAACCGATCCAACTGATGTGGATATTGATTTGGAAGAGATTCAAACGCCTAAAACTGCAGCCAATGTTGAGTTTAGCTGGACGCGCAATGAGCTGAGTATGGCACTGCAAACAACTTACCAAAGCCGTCAGGCTTATCAGGAAGTTGAGAACTCGCTTGGTCTTAATGGTCAGGCTATTTTGTTCGGCGAGGGCGGCGGTTTCTTCGGCAGCACACTTATCCACGACTTTAACGCCAGCTACCAGTTGGATGAAACGTTCACCGTATTTGGTGGCGTAAATAACATCACTGACGAATCACCATTCGCCACTCAGGAAGCCTGGCCGGTTGGCCCGCGCGGACGGACATTCTTTATGGGTGTTAACTACACCATGTAATGCAGATTGTGGACACGAGGTGGTAATAACTGCCTCGCATTGGTGCCCACCTTAATTGAAAAACGGCTGATTACTCTGCGTAATTAGCCGTTTTTTATGCTTACCTGTGTGGTAAACACCACAAGCCTAGTCTAGGGCGAGCATGCTAACGCGGGGCGATCGGAGTAGCAGGCAATACTGCACCCTCTGCTGTAAACAGCGCTTGCGAACTCCCCTGCCGAAAATAATGGCTGATAGGGCGCAGTTCAATGTGTTCAGTGTCGAGATTACCCAATTTCTGAAGTAAGAATGCGATTGATTCAGGGTGTGGATGAGCAATAGCGATGGCCTGCCCATTGTGTTTTGCCAAACGAATCAGCCGCTGCCATTGAGACTGCATGAAATCTTCGGTTAATTCATGATCTAAAAACACATGTCGGCGAGCATTCGGCACATGCTGTTGCTGCGCAACCTCCTGCGCCACTGAATTGGGTGTGGTACGGCTATCAACAAAAAACAAATTCCGTTGCTTTATTTGTTGCATAACGAGTGTCATCGCTTCTTCTGAGGCGGTTAACTCACTGCCCATATGATTGTTAACCCCAATCGCGAAGGGTACTGAGTTTATCGCGTTTGCAAATGTATAGCTGATTTCTTCGGGTACCATTTGCGGCGTAATCGCACCGGGCCCGAGTGTTTTGTCGGAATAGGCAGCCATGGGTAAATGCAGCATCACTTCGCGGGACTGCCCATGGGCTTTATTAGCCAACGCCTCTGCAAGTGGGGTATGCGGTAAAATAGAGAGCGTCACTTCGTTGGGTAATACAAGGGCCTGATCATCGGTATGACGATAACCGATATCGTCGATGATCACGTAAATAGTAGCTTTGTTGTTTGGCGCAGCATTGCTATTAAAGCTTACTCCTAAAAGTAAACCGGCAAGGCAACACATCTGAATAAACCACTGCTTACTTGTCACTAACCTTACACGCACTGTTGTATTATTGTTGTGCGCCAAGCATACCAGCCTGAACTATCATCACCAAGAAAGGATTTTATACAAGGTGGTGACGTGCCGAATGGGCCTATATATCCAGCCAGTCGGCGGGATTGACGGCTTTGCCTTTATGACGGATTTCGAAATACAGGTTGGGCGAACTCTGGCCACCACTTTGACCCAGCAAGGCAACGGTTTCGCCTTGCGCAACTGATTCTCCGGCCTGGCGCAATAACGCCTGATTGTGTCCGTATACGCTCATAAAACCATCGCCATGTTCAATAATGGTGACCAGTCCAAACCCGCGCAACCAGTCTGCATATATTACGCGTCCGTGGGCAATCGCCTTCACTGCGCTGCCTTCGCGACCATCTATCATTATGCCTTTCCAGCGCACCTGCCCCTGACGGCGTTTGCCAAACAGCTTTCTCACGGTACCATCGGCAGGTTGCAGTAACCGGCCTTTGTCTGACGTTAAACCCGTGAGCTCCTGAGGGATCTGGCTCATTCGCTCAGCCCGCTCAATGGCTTCCATTAACGCCTGTTCGGCTTCGCGTAACTGGGCTATATGCGACTCTTCACTGGCGATTTTATTGTTCAGTTGTTGCAGGGTTTGCTGCCTGTCCTGCTGACGCGCCACCAGCTCATTCTGTTGTTTTTGCTGATCTGCTTGCAGTTGCGTTAACTCGTCGGCTTTTACTTGCAATGACGCCGTCACCGATTCCAGTTCATTTACCGTAGAAGTGAATTCACTAATATTGGCCTGTCTGGCCTGATTCAAATATTTGTAGTAAGTGATGATACGCTCGAATTTAGCCGCATCCTGCTGATAAAAAATCATTTTGGCATAATCATAGTGCCCTGCAATAAAGGCACTTTTTAACTGCCCTGCCAGCATGGTTTGCTGCTGAGCAATCGCCTGGCGTAATTCATCTCTGCGAGTGCTCAACACAGCCTGCTGTTGCTTGTTTTCCGCAAGCGCCTTGCGTGTAGCATTAAGCTTGCCCGCCACGCTACCAATTTGCTTTTCAGACTCTGCCAGCACAGTTTGCAGTTCATCAGCAGACGCCTTACTGTTCACCAGCGCCTGTTGCCTTGCCTTTAATTCGGCCTGCAGCGCCGCCAGTTCTTTTTCTGCGTCGTCAGTCTGCTGAGCGTGTGCTACGCCAGATAACAGCAGCAACATGCAGCAAGCCACTACCGCTCGGATAGTGGCCCTTAACCGCATATTGCCTGCTGCTAAAAACATAACCTGAAGTTACGACTTCAGTGTCATGATGGTTTTACCGGTCATTTCTTTTGGTTGTTCCATGCCCATCAAATGCAGCATGGTAGGGGCAACGTCACTCAGTGTGCCACCCTTTCTCGGCTGTGCATCACGGCCAAAGTATATGAAAGGAACCGGTTCACTGGTGTGAGCAGTGTGAGCCTGGCCAGTAGATTTATCCACCATTTGCTCAGCATTGCCGTGGTCAGCAGTGATCAAACATTCGCCACCTACTTTCTTCAGAGACTCAATTACGCGGCCAATTGAGCGGTCAACCGCCTCACAAGCTTTCACCGCGGCATTAAAGTCACCTGTGTGACCTACCATGTCGCCGTTTGGATAGTTACAGATGATCACGTCGAACTTGCCTGACTCAATGGCGCCGGTGAGTTCATCCGTGAGCTTTTCTGAGTTCATTTCTGGCTGCAAGTCATAAGTAGCCACATCTGGAGAGGGAATCAAAATTCGCTCTTCGCCGTCGTATTCTTTTTCTACGCCACCGCTGAAGAAGAACGTAACGTGGGCGTATTTTTCAGTTTCAGAGATACGCAGTTGAGTTTTGTTGTTTTTAGCCAACCACTCGCCAAGCACATTAACCAGTTTTTCTGGTGGGTAAGCTACCGGCGCTTTCAGATCGGCTGAATATTCTGTCAGCATTACAAATGCTGACAACTCAGGCACAACGGCTTTTTTGAATCCATTAAAATCCGCATCCAGGAATACCTGGCTCAACTGACGTGCGCGGTCAGCACGGAAGTTCATGAACAACAGGGTGTCGCCATCTTCCATGGCGACGCTGTCACCAATCACAGTGGGCGGTACAAATTCGTCATTCTTACCTGCTGCATACGATGCTTTAAGGCCTTCTACCGCACTGGCAGCTTGCGCTTCGCCTTTGCCTTGGGTAATCAAATCATACGCTTTTTGTACCCGGTCCCAACGCTTGTCACGGTCCATTGCAAAGTAACGACCAATGATGGTGGCTGTTTTACCTACACCCAGTTCTTTAAACACGGCGTCGGCCTTTTCCAGTGACGCCTGTGCACTTTGAGGCGGCGTGTCACGACCATCCAAAAATGCGTGTAAGTACACTTTAGTCGCGCCGCGGCTTACAGCCATTTTCGCTGCAGCAAAAATATGATCTTCGTGGCTGTGTACGCCGCCTGGCGACATCAGGCCCATGATATGCACCGCTTTGCCTTTGCTTACGGCATCGTCCACTGCTTTGGTAAGTGCAGGGTTATGCTCAAATTCCCCATCCGCAATAGATTTGGTGATTTTGGTAAAGTCCTGATACACCACGCGACCTGCACCCAGGTTAACGTGACCTACTTCGGAGTTACCCATTTGTCCGTCGGGCAAGCCAACATCCAAACCCGAGCCACTGATCAATGTACTTGGGTAGTCTGCAAACAACGCATCCAGATTCGGCGTATTAGCAGCCAGAATGGCGTTATTTTCTGGATCTTCACGATAACCCCAGCCGTCGAGTACAATTAACGCCAGTGTTTTCTTGGATTCAGTCATGAGTTCTCCTATCAAAATTCTGTGCCTCCGGGCAGGCTATCCTGCTCAGGCGATACGTGTTACCAAAGGGGTATATTGGGTACTCACAGGTACTCTTGTTTGATCGCTTTGGCTCGTTAAGACGCGTTGTAACGTTCCGTAGGGTGAGGCTTGGTTGCTATATTACCAAACCTTACAAGGGATTGAAGCGAATAAGTCAAAAATTCAGCAAATCCTTTGTATAGTTTTTTCCGATTAAACTTACTGCGGATAATTCAGACAAGCAAACATCATTGCCCGGGCCAATCAATTTCAGCGAAGCAACCGCTGTTAAACGATTAAAAACACCCCGCATCGACTATTTTTGAAGCACCAGTTCTGGCCCTGCCCTAGCTTCTGTTGGTTTTTTCTATATACTTTGCTCTCTTTTTTGAAAACCGATGCATTGGGAAGACGTAATGGATCAAATCATCGAATTCGCTGGCAACAACTTTATGCTGGCCGGCATTTGGCTGGCATTAGTGGGTATGTTGGTGTTCAGCTATATCAGCGGACTGATCTCCCCGGTTAAGGAAGTCAGCGTGCACGAGATGACGCTACTCATTAACCGCGAAGACGCCGTGGTACTGGATACCCGCTCTGCCAACGATTACAAAGCAGGCCATGTAACCAGTGCCCGTCAAATTAAAGCAGAAGAATTACGCGAGCGTAACTTCAGTAAGCTTGAAAAATACAAAGACACACCCATTATAGTGGTTTGCGCAATGGGCAATAGTGCCCGCGGCGTTGCAGCGGCCATGACTAAAGCAGGCTTCACCAAAGTGAATGTTCTGCGCGGTGGTATGAATGCCTGGTTACAGGCCGGACTGCCCGTAGCAAAATAATCACCCAGCGGGGTAACACTGTGAGCAAAGTTGAAATTTACACCAAGGGCTATTGCCCGTATTGTCACCGGGCTAAAGCACTGCTGCAGCAAAAAGGTGTAGAGTACATTGAATACGCCATTGATGCGCAGCCAGAACTGCGTGACGAAATGATACAGCGTGCAAATGGTGGTTACACAGTACCGCAGATTTTTATTAACGGGCAACACATTGGCGGCTGTGATGACATGCACGCACTAGAGCGTCAGCAAAAGCTCGATCCACTGCTTGGCCAATAGCTTTATAACAATTATATAAATTCCATAGGTAATATCATGTCTGACGAAAATCAAACAAATCAAGAGAACGCAGCAGCAGGCACACAGAGCCAGGCTCCACAATTCAACATTCAGCGTATTTACACAAAAGACATCTCTTTTGAATCACCTAATGCGCCAGGCATCTTTACCAAAGAATGGAAGCCGGAAATCAAGCTGGATATCGACACTGCCACCAACAAGCTTGACGGCAACCTGTTCGAAGTAACACTGTCGGTAACAGTAACGGCCAGCATGGGCGAAGAAACGGCATTCCTGTGTGAAGTGCAGCAGGCGGGTATTTTTATGATTGGCGATATGCCAGAGGCGAACAAAGCACACATGTTGGGTTCATTCTGCCCAACTACCTTGTTCCCGTACGCACGCGAAACCATTTCAAACCTGGTAAACCGTGGCACCTTCCCTCCTCTGAACCTGGCACCAGTCAACTTTGACGCCATTTTTGCAGCATACATGCAAAAACGTGCACAGGACGCACAACAAGCATCTCAGCAGTTAGACGCTTAATTTTTCAGCATGAATCAAGCATCGGTAACGGTACTTGGAGCGGGGTCGTATGGCTCCGCTCTGGCTATTTGCCTGGCCCGGAATGGCACGCCAACGTTGTTGTGGGGGCGTGACAGCTCACAACTCGACGAGATGGCTGAGCGCAGACAAAATCAACGCTATCTGCCCGACATTGCCTTTCCTGACAGCCTGCAAATAGTAGCTGACTTGCGCGAAGCAGTGTCCGCCAGTCGCGATATTCTGGTAGTAGTGCCCAGTCATGCATTTAAGGACATGCTGGAAGCTATTGCGCCTGTCTTGCAACCCACACATCGGATTATCTGGGCCACTAAAGGGCTTGAACCCGGCACCGGCAGGTTGCTGAAAGACGTGGCTCAGGATGTATTGGGAGACAACTATCCGCTGGCGGTGTTGTCTGGTCCTACGTTTGCCAAAGAAATGGCAGCCGGATTACCTACCGCTATCTCGCTGTCGTCTACCGATGATGACTTTATAGATGATATGGCAGCCAAGCTGCATTGTTCTAAGTCTTTCCGCGTATATAAAAACCCGGATTTTATTGGTGTGCAGCTGGGTGGCGCGGTAAAAAACGTAATTGCTATCGGCGCCGGATTGGCAGATGGCCTTGGCTTTGGTGCAAACGCAAGAACCGCGCTTATTACGCGCGGTTTAGCCGAACTATCCCGTTTGGGTGTGAAAGCCGGTGCGCAGCCCGAAACCTTTATGGGCATGGCAGGTTTGGGCGATTTAGTGCTCACCTGTACCGATAACCAGTCGCGTAATCGCCGTTTCGGATTGGCACTGGGTAAAGGCGTGTCGGTTGAGCAAGCCATGAAAGACATAGGCCAGGTCGTTGAAGGCTACCGCAATACCGAAGAGGTTAAGGCACTGGCAGAGCGCTTAGGTGTAGAGATGCCTATTTGCGAGCAAATTTACGCCGTACTTTACGAAGGCAAGTCTCCCAAAGATGCAGCACTCGCCTTACTGGGCCGTTCGTTAAAAAGCGAATAAGCGACGCAGGCTATCTGGCCTGCTCGTATCCAAACTGACGCCAGGATTCATATACGAATACCGACACCGCGTTAGACAAATTCATACTTCGGCTATTGGGCAACATGGGAATGCGTACCCGTTGTGCAGGTGGTAGCGATTCGATAATGTCATCGGGTAATCCGCGGGTTTCCGGACCAAATAACAAAGCATCGCCCGCCTGATACTGTACGTCGGAGTGAAACGCTTTGCCCTTGGTGGTACAGGCAAATACACGCTTTGGATTGCGCTGCGCAAGGTAAGTATCGAAATTGGCGTAGCGTTTTACGTCGGCAAATTCATGGTAATCCAATCCTGCACGACGCACACGCTTATCATCCCAGTCAAATCCCAGTGGTTCAATTAAATGCAGCGCATAACCTGTGTTTGCGCACAGGCGAATAATATTGCCGGTGTTAGGCGGAATTTCGGGTTGATAAAGTACAATATCCAGCATTACTCAAATCCTGACAGGGGCTAGCAGTGGGGCCGCATTATGCGAGTTTTCGGGCGTTGCGTCAAAATCCGCTACGCCGTTGCCGAATTAAAAAAAGTCACTATTTTGCGCATCACTGGCATACGGATAGCGTCTTGCTCAATCAGAATTTCGTGCCGGGCTCCGGCTACTGATTCCCAGCTTGCATTGGGCATATTGCTTACCACGTATTGTTGCTTGCGGTTGTCTACTACTTCGTCCAGTTGCGCGCTGAACACCTTCACTGGCAGTGTGAGTTCACCGGCATGTTGCTCAATGTGCCACATGGCGGCACTGGCTGCAGCAAGCCACTCAGGGGTAACCCCACCCAGCTGGATTTCAGGTTGCTGTGAATAAAGTTCACGAAATAGCGTATAACGGGGTTCACTACCGGTAAGCCGGTTGGTGGCAAACGGCTCTTCGTGATAGTTTCGCTGTCCAAAAAAGTATCCACTCGCGCCAGGAATGACAGCGTTATATATGCGATTAAGGGTAATAAGTAATGCAGCAAGCCATGCTGGTAGCGCAGGTCGAATGCCGAACATGGGGGCACAAAATACAACGCGGGAAAATACGTCTGGCATTGCCAGGATAGTTAACGCGCCAATGGCCGAGCCCATGGAATGGCACAACAAATTGAGTTGGCCTTTTTGGTTGGGAAGCACTACCTGGTTTAGGAAATGCGCCATGTCAGCAACGTATTCGTCGAAATGATTAACGAATCCAAGATGCGGATTATCGCGCATTCGCCCGGATAAACCCTGGCCGCGATGATCCAGAATGAAAACCGCAAATCCTTGATGAAAGAGATCATAAATGACCTCCTGGTATTTCAGTAACGACTCAATACGGCCAGAACTAATGACGACGGTAGCCCTGGCGGCTTCTGGAATACAGAAGGCATAATGCACCAAAACGTCGCCCCGCCCGACAAACTGGCCTTGCGTAACCTGCTGCTGCCAAAAAGGCTCAACACGCTCAGCAAATCCTTGTTTCAGGTTAGCTTCGGTGAAATATGGGTAATTACTCTCGCTCATTCCCTAAGGGTACGGTAATTGTGACTACCAGACCACCAGAATCTCCTGGCCGCGCCCGAATTGTTCCCTTATGCAATGCAACCGCGGCTTGCGCTATTGCCAGCCCTAAACCGACACCACCAGACTTGCGCTCCCGCGAGGCCGATGGCCGATAAAACGGCTTAAATATCTCCTGGCATTCTGCCGGTGTTAAACCCGGTCCGTCGTCACTTATCTCAAGTGTTAATTGCTCATCTGTTACCGTAAATGTTGCGTCCACCTGCGTATCGGCATAACGAATTGCGTTTCGTAGTACGTTTTCTACGGCGCTGTTGAGCTGGTTAGTATCTGCTCTGAGCGTTATGTCAGGAATCTCTTCACTGTTAAAGTGTTTGCTGTTGGTGCTGGCTTCAAATGCGGCATCCTGAAACAGCTCTTTCATGGTTTCGCGCAGCGCAATGCGCTTCATCAACGGCTTCCCGGCTTCTGCACGGGTTAGCTGTAACAGATGATTAATCAGCGCCTCCATTCGCTCCGCTTCCCGCTCTATGCGATCCAGCGTTGGCGTATCAAACGCTTGTTGATGTGCCAGTCCAATGGCCATTTGCATACGGGCCAGCGGTGAACGCAGCTCATGAGAAATGTCGGCCAGCAAACGCTTTTGCCCCAACCACATACTGGATAGCTGCTCTGCCATCAGATTAAAATCTGCTGCTAACTCGCCTATCTCATCTCTTCTGAAACTCTTTATGTCTGTACGCGCCTGCCAGTCACCTTCAGCTAATTGGCGTCCGGTATGCTGTAAATGCCGAATTGGACGCACAATCGACTTGGCAAACAACCAGCAAAACAGCGCAGAAATTACCACCGCCGTAGGTATTATCCAGGTAAGCATGCGCTCCGGACCGCCCTTTCCATCGGGGCGACGCCAGAATATGGCATGACTGGTGCCGTTAAATTCCACCAGCACCGGCCCGATAGCCACCATTGGGCCCAACTGCACTGAAATATAATTAGACTGACGGGCAAACTGGGCCAACAGGTTTTCTTCGTCTTCGCGTAGAGGTGGCCCGCCATCGTTGAATACCTTACCGGTGTCTACGTCTACCGCAATCAATGAGCGACGCTTTTCCATACTGATATCACGTAACAATGTCCGGAATCGGTCGTACTCGGTTTTGCGCCTTTCCAGATCATTTACCATCGACACTAATTGCTGAATATCGCTATTTAATGGCTTTTCGATCTGAAATGGCTGATAGAACATCCTGGCCAGCCAGGCAGAGGTAACCGCCGTAAGCACCAGGGTAACCCAGAACCAAAGAAAAAGGCGCCCAACGAGGCGCCGTGTGGGATTGAGAAACGCTAAAAATTTCATGATTGCTGCCGTAAGAGATAACCAGAACCGCGTATGGTCTTGATTTTTTCGTCATTGCAGGACGCAGATAATTTCTTGCGTAAATTGCTCACGTGCATGTCTATACTTCTGTCGAATGCCATAAGTTTGCGTCCAAGCACCTGCTGACTGATATCTTCTTTCGTTACCAGCTCACCTGCATTGACCATTAACAAACGCAAAATTGAGAATTCAGTGCCGGTGAGGGTGAGTTGTACGCCTTTCACCGACGCCTCTTGTTTAGTCACACTTAGCTCAATGTCGTTAATAACCAAATCCTGCTGCTGTTTTACCTGAGAGCCAAGATCCAGGCGTCGGAAAATTGCTTTGATACGCGCGACCAATTCGCGATGATTAAACGGCTTTGGCAGGTAATCGTCGGCACCTAACTCCAGCCCTAAAATACGGTCGTAGTCATCGCCTTTAGCGGTGAGCATTAATACCGGGGTTAAATGCGTCTGGCGCAGTTTTTTCAGTACGTCAAACCCATCCATCTTCGGCATCATTACATCCAGCAGAATCAGATCGAAATTACCCGTTCCGGTAGCCAGTTTTAAACCCGCCTCACCGTCATGGGCAACCGTAACCTCGTAACCCATGGTTTCTAAATAACTTTGCAGCATGTCGCTTAGTTCATCGTCATCATCAATCAACAGGATAGACTGATAAGCCGAAAACGACGGCTTGCTCATATTGCTCACGTCGATTTCCTTTTTTTGCCATACGTGATTAATTACATTAACGGTAGATATAGCACGGGCTTTCAATGTGGTCATAATTTTTCCATTAATGTGGAAGACAATTCTGACCGCAAGATTACTGATTGCTTAATATACAAGCAAAAATAAAGCCGGTGATTTACGCAACTTTTACACTACCTGACCATACTATACGTTGGAGTTAAAGGCGCTAGGTTAAAAACCCCAAACGATGGCGATCGTAGTTGCCCAGATTAGGTAATATTTCTGTTAATTAACGATCAGATACAGTTATTCTGCACGACAGATGCGTATATTTATTCGCCAGAACAAGTATTCTTATTGCTGCTAAGCTGAAAACAATCGGGCGTGTAATTTTTTACACGCCAACATTGCGGGAGAGTGCGTATTAACAGCCGACTATTTCCCGTAATCCGGGACCTTACGGACATGATTAACATCACTGAATAACGGCGAGGTTACGATAAGATCTGCCGTGGCCGGCGAACAGGCAACCGGCACATTCCATACAGAACACAAGCGTAACAGGGCTTTCACATCCGGGTCGTGAGGCGCTGGGTTTAATGGATCCCAAAAGAAAAATAATCCATCCAGATTGCCCTCTGCAATCAGCGCACCGATTTGTTGGTCGCCACCCAGCGGACCACTTTTAAAGCGATGCACTTCCAGACCTGTGTTGTCCTGAATCAGTGAACCAGTAGTGCCGGTTGCTACAATGTTGAAGGGGCGTAATGTATCGATGTGTTGTTTTACCCATTCGAGTAACTCTGGCTTCTTATGGTCGTGAGCAACCAGTGCAATGGTACGGCTAGGCATGGCAATTCCTTTCTGTATTGTATGATTATTCGCTTTTTGTATCATTTATCGGCCGGTAATGAAATGGTCACGCTATGCTGAAAAAATGGATAGTTTGCCACTGACACCCGAAAAAAACTGAGTTTAGTCACATTCGATAAATATTTATACGTTTTTATTGCATAAATATTCCCTTGTTGTATGATGACACGCGGTAATGGTTTTCAACCCTGCTTTTGTCTGAATTGTGTGCGGGGTTTCGGGAAAACTCAATAGGATCGGAACATGAATAAAACAACCAATCGGTTTGACGAACCGGTTGCCAAAGACCAGTTTAGCTCTCCCCTGGCTGGCTACATAATGCAGTGTGATCGGCGACGATTTGTAGTAAGGTTGCCCAAGCAGTAAACACTTGCTGTAGCACACTTTTTACCTTTGTGCTTTTTGGTCGGCCTGTTCACAAGCCCCACGCAAAGGTAAAAAGTGTTTTTTTATTTGTAACTACTCAAACTCTACGAAAACAAATTATGTTTAAAATTGCAGTGATTGGTGCCAGCGGGTACACCGGGGCACAACTAGTTAGTTTAATTGCAGGACACCCTCAAATGTCGCTGCAACATGTGCTGGTATCAGAAAACAGTGCCGATGCGGGTAAAACCATGGCACAGGTGCACGGACACCTCGCTCACCTGTCGCAATACGTACTGACACCGGTTAGCGATGAGCTGCTGGCAGAATTGGCATCTGAGATGGACGGGATTTTCCTGGCAACCCCTCACGAAGCAAGCCATGACTGGATGGCAGCGCTGTCGAAGGGGAAAGCCAAAGTATTTGATCTGTCCGGCGCGTTTCGCATTAAGGATACCGACGTCTTTGCCAAGCACTATGGCTTTGCCCATACGTCTACAGACTGTCTGGAAAAAGCCGTTTATGGCTTGGCAGAGTATCAGTCTGACGCGTTAAAGAACGCCAGTATTGTAGCCGTACCTGGCTGTTACCCCACAGCGTCACTTCTCGCACTGAAGCCACTGTTTAATGCAGGACTATTGGATGCCAGCATGCGCCCAATTATTAACGCTGTATCCGGTGTAAGCGGTGCGGGCAGAAAAGCCAGTCTTACTACCAGTTTCTATGAAGTGAGCTTACAAGCCTACGGCGTACTTGGTCATCGCCACATGCCGGAAATCGAAGCGCATTTGGGCACGCCAGTTATCTTCACACCGCATTTGGGTAATTTTAAGCGCGGTATTCTGGCAACCATTACAGTAAAACTAAAAGCAGGTACCACTCAGGCCGACCTGAATAGCCTTTATCATTCGGTTTACGCCAACCAGCCTATCGTTAGACTGCGCGACAGCTTCCCCAAGGTAGACGATGTTGCCCACACGCCATTTTGTGATCTGCACTGGAAAGTAGATGCGGAATCAGGCTACGCCGTCGTAGCCAGCGCAATCGACAACGTAATGAAAGGCGCGGCCTCGCAAGCTATGCAATGTGCCAACCTGGCACTGGGACTTTCTGCAACAGAGGGGTTGATTCATGTCAGCTAATACGCTTCCGGTTGTTATTAAAGTTGGCGGTGCATTATTAGAGAATCCAGCCATTGCTGGTCAATTATTAACCGAGATAAAAGCGTTAATGGCCACTCGCCCGGTCATTTTGGTGCATGGTGGCGGCGCTATGGTGGACACCCTGTTGGGTGCAATGCAGCTAACCAGCACAAAAATTGACGGGTTGCGGGTTACCCCCGACGAGCACATGCCTATTGTAAGTGGTGCGCTGGGCGGTACAGCCAACAAAATGCTGTGTGGACTCGCCATTGGCGTAGGTATTACTCCAGTAGGCATTGGTCTACTTGATGGTGGTATGACTCAGTGTACTGTGCTCGATGAAAAATACGGTGCGGTAGGCATTCCATCGCCTGGCAACCCGGTATTACTTAATCACCTGTTGGCCAGTGGTTGCCTGCCAGTGATCAGTTCAATTGGCGCAACAGACAAAGGACGTTTACTGAATGTGAATGCCGATCAGGCTGCGACGGTTATTGCTGAACTGACCGGAGGCGATCTGCTGCTGCTGAGTAACGTTGATGGCGTGCTCGACGGCACCAAAGCGCTGATTCATTCACTGGATCAAAAACGGCTTAAGGAAGAAGTCAGTAAAGGCGTGATCAAAGACGGCATGCTGGTAAAAGTAGAAGCCGCTATGCAAGCAGCTTCTCAGTTAAACAAACCAGTTACCATTGCAAGCTGGTCACAATCACTAACCGCAATATTATCGAATCAAACCGGAACAAGAGTGATTCCGGGATCCCAGCTCTCTGGAGAGTAGTATGAAGCAGGACATTCTAAATTTTGCCAACTGGACACCCGACCAAATGCAAGCGTTGCTTGGGTTGGCTGTTCAGATAAAACAGTCGCCGGCATCCTATGCCAACGTACTGAAAGGCAAATCCGTGGTAGCCCTGTTTGAGAAGCCCTCGTTACGCACCCGCGTTAGCTTTGACGTGGGTATAAACCGCTTGGGCGGGCACATGGTGTACCTGGACAGTCAGTCAAACAGACTGGCTGGTCGTGAAGATGCTGCCGATGTTGCAGCCAACCTGGCCTGTTGGGCAGATGCCATTGTGGCGCGAGTGTATTCGCATGATACACTCGTGACCTTTTCGGAAGCTGCCAAAGTGCCTGTGATTAACGCTTTGTGCGATTTGTATCATCCGTGTCAGGCCGTTGCTGATTACCTTACGTTATTCGAAACATTTGGCAGTACCGAAGGATTAACACTGGCATATGTAGGTGATGGCAATAACGTTGCACACTCGCTGATCATTGTGGGCGCATTACTTGGCTGTAATGTTGTGCTGATAACACCTGAGGGCCATGAAGCCAATCCAACAATCGTTGCTCAGGCTAAAACTCTCGCCGAACAAACCGGCGCAAAAATTACCGAATCCAATGACGTTGCCGCCGGAAAAGGCGCTAACGTTGTATATACCGACACATGGTTATCTATGGGCGACAAAACCCCACTGGAAACCATAAAAGATAAATTTATGCCGTACCAGGTTAACGAAGCACTTATGGCCCTGACAGGCGCGACACACGTATTGCACTGCCAGCCAGCTCACCGTGATCTGGAAATTACCGGAAGCCTGATGGACAGTGATGCATCATTACTTATGCTACAGGCAGAAAACCGTATGCACGGCCAAAATGCTATATTAACTCAATTGTTAGGAGCCTAATCAGGACACCCGTTATGCGCAAAGTAAATAAAGTTGTGCTCGCCTACTCTGGCGGTTTAGATACCTCTGCTATCATTCCATGGTTAAAAGAAAACTATGATTGCGAAGTAATCGCATTTGCCGCTGATGTAGGTCAGGGCGACGAAGAGTTGCAAGGTCTCAGAGAAAAGGCCATTGCTACTGGTGCTAGCGAATGCTATATCGCGGATTTGAAAGAAGAATTTGTTAAGGAATACATATTCCCAACTATTACTACCGGTGCAGTATACGAAGGTGAATACCTGTTAGGTACCTCAATGGCGCGTCCTGTTATCGCCAAAGCACAAGTAGAAATCGCCCGTAAAGTAGGTGCCGATGCACTGTGTCATGGTTGTACCGGTAAAGGGAACGATCAGGTGCGCTTCGAGGGTGCATTTAATGCACTGGCACCGGATCTGGCTGTTATTGCTCCATGGCGTGAGTGGGACATGGTATCACGTGAAGACCTGCTGGCTTACCTGGCAGAGCGCAACATCAAAACCACTGCATCAGCAACAAAGATTTACAGCCGTGACGCCAACGCATGGCACATTTCTCACGAAGGTGGCGAACTGGAAGACCCATGGTGCGAGCCTAGCAAACAAGTTTGGACAATGACGGTTGATCCGGAAGAAGCACCAGACCAGGCAGAGCGCGTAAACCTGAAGTTTTTTGAAGGTGCATTAACGCACGTTAACGGCAAGGCTGTGTCACCTTATGAAGGGTTGGCCGAGCTGAACAAGCTGGCAGCAGCCCACGGTGTAGGCCGTATCGACATCGTTGAGAACCGTCTGGTGGGTATGAAGTCACGCGGTTGTTACGAAACACCTGGAGGCACAGTGCTGGTTAAAGCGTACAAAGCGCTGGAAACCATGGTACTGGACAAAGCGTCACTGAAACACCGTGAACAGCTGGCTCTGGAATTCTCACACGTAATGTACGATGGCCGTTGGTTCACACCACTGAGCGCAGCGTTGATTGCTGGCGCAGCATCATTTGCCAAGTACGTAACCGGTGAAATCGTAGTTAAACTTTACAAAGGTCAGGCTACAGTTACTCAGCGCCAGTCGCCAAACAGCCTGTACTCTGAAGACTTCGCTACCTTTGGTGCCGACGACGTTTACGACCAGAAACACGCAGAAGGCTTTATCCGTTTGTTCAGCTTATCAAGCCGTATCGCGGCGCTGAAGAAGCAGGGAGAGTAAGCATGGCATTGTGGGGAGGCCGGTTCGCTGCCGGCAGCAGCAGTATGTTCCGTCAGGTCAATGATTCCTTACCCTTCGATCAGGCCATGGCCGCGCAGGATATGGAAGGATCGATTGTGTGGTCTCGTGCACTGGCGAAAGCCGGTGTATTAACCGCCGAAGAACAGCAGCAGTTAGAATCTGCGCTCAGTGAATTGAAAGCCCAGGCGGAAGCCGGTGAAATCGATTTCAACGCCAGTGGCGAAGAAGATATTCACAGCTTTGTTGAAGCCGCATTGATTGATAAGCTTGGTGACGTGGGGCGTAAGCTGCACACTGGCCGTAGCCGTAACGATCAGGTTGCGACCGATTTCCGCTTGTGGTGCCGTACCCACATTGAATCGCTGAAAACCGATGTTATTGGTGTGATCCGTAGTTTATTGAATACGGCAAGTCGACACCAACAAGCTATAATTCCGGGCTATACTCACTTACAGCGCGCGCAGCCTATTCGCTTCCCGCACTGGTGTTTAGCTTATGTAGAAATGTTTAAACGCGACCTGAGCCGTTTGGATGACTTACATGTACGCATGAATCAGTGTCCACTGGGTTCGGGTGCTCTGGCTGGTACTACCTATCCGGTAGATCGCCATGAAATCGCCAGTCAATTAGGGTTTAGCAGTCCTTGCCTGAACAGTCTGGATGCAGTATCCGATCGGGATTTCGTGCTGGAGTTATTATTTGTGGCAAGCACCAGCATGATGCACCTGTCGCGTTTGGCAGAAGATTTAATCTTCTATAATTCAGGTGAAGCGGGTTTCCTTCAACTGGGTGATAGCGTAACCTCTGGTTCTTCGCTAATGCCTCAGAAGAAAAACCCGGATGCATTAGAATTACTGCGCGGTAAATGCGGCCGCGTATTTGGACACTTACAGGCTTTATTGGTCACCATGAAAGGTTTGCCTTTGGCGTACAATAAAGACATGCAGGAAGACAAAGAGGGTGCGTTTGACGCAGTAAATCAGTGGCATTGCTGTTTGTGCATTGCCGGTGAAGTGCTCGACACACTGGCGCTGAATGAAGAACGGTGTCGTATCGCGGCAGCGCAAGGCTATTCGAATGCCACTGAACTTGCCGACTATCTGGTTGGTAAAGGTATTCCGTTTAGAACGGCGCACGATATTTCTGGCCAGATTGTATTACTGGCAATTGAAAATAACGCGGCCATCGAAGCGCTTTCTTTAGCGCAGTTACAATCAGTATGCGCTGAAATTAAAGAAGACGTTTACCCGGTATTGCAATTAGAATACGGGGTAGACAAACGCAATATTCTGGGCGGCACCAGTGCCGAAACAGTGACGAAAGCGCTGTACCAGGAGTTAGAAAATCTAGACAAGTTGGGATAATTACACATGGTGCTACCGCATCACGAAAGCATTGGCCTGTTTCGCAGTTCTGCGCCATACATTAATGCACACAGGGGTAAAACCTTTGTCATAATGTTTGGCGGAGAGGCCATAGAAGACGACAATTTTGCAAACATCATTCAGGACATTGCCCTGCTAAGCAGTCTGGGCATCCGTCTGGTACTGGTTCATGGGGCTCGTCCTCAAATTGATCAGCGCGTTGAACTGCGTAAAATTGAAGGGCGTTTCAGTCATGGTACCCGCATAACCGATAAACAAACCCTGGAATGCGTGAAAGACGCTGCAGGCTCGGTGCGATGCCACATTGAAGCACTGTTAACTATGGGGCTTCCAAACTCGCCAATGTACGGTGCGCAAATACGCGTATGTACCGGTAATCTTGTGGTAGCCAAACCCATAGGGGTTCTCGATGGTGTCGACTTTGAAAATAGTGGTTTAGTTCGCCGAATTGATACCACGGGTATCAACGATCACCTGAACGACGGCTCTATTGTTTTACTGTCACCAATGGGCTATTCATCGACAGGCGAAGTATTTAACTTATCGCACGAAGATGTGGCTACACAGGCTGCCATTGCGCTAAAAGCCGATAAGCTGATTGTATTCTCGAATTATTCGGGTATTTTCCGCAAAGACGGTAAGTTAGTCAGAACCATCGAACGTTCTGTACTAGAGCAAATGCACAAAGACCAGGAAATCATGACCGAAGACACGGTTATTCGAGCCTTGGTGACCAGCGTAAAAGCCGGTATCCCGCGCGCTCACTGTGTGAGTTATGAAACCGATGGCGCCCTGCTACAGGAATTGTTCACCCGTGACGGTGCTGGTTCGCTGGTAATGGAAAACGAATACGAGCAGATCCGCGAAGCTACCATAGATGATGTGGGCGGCATTATTAATCTAATCAAACCCCTGGAAGAAAGCGGCGTATTGGTAAAACGCTCTCGTGAGCGTCTGGAAAACGAAATCCATCAGTTTATCGTGATTGTACGCGACCGAATGATTATCGCTTGTGCGGCGCTTTATCTGTATCCGGAAGACGGTTCTGCGGAACTGGCGTGTGTTGCCACACACCCGGATTACCGAGGTAAAAACCGCGGTGACCGTATCCTGGCAGAAGTACGTGAACGGGCAATCGAAAGAGGCATTAACCGCTTGTTCGTATTAACCACCGTTACCGCGCATTGGTTTTTGGATCACGGCTTTAAAGCGGCAAGTATTGATGTACTGCCAGCGTCTAAAAAAGAGCTGTATAACTACCAGCGTAAATCCAAAGTGTTCACACTGGACTTATAACTCAATAAGCAGTTTACGCAGTATAGATAGCAAAAACGGGATCGTGATGATCCCGTTTTTTAATTCACTTCGCGCTACTCCTCGCTCAAAAGACTAGCCAACGAGGTGAAATTAACTACAAAAGGTCTTTAGGTTACAGTCCATTCTGAATGAGGCGGTACTGGTTCTTCCCGTTTTACAGCCTTACTCAACATATTTCCAGGGCGGTTATATCGAGAGTACCTAAAAGGATCGTTGTGAGTTTTAATGAGCTGCGAGAACCGCGTAGATTTTGGGATCATCCTGAATTGACGCAAGAACTTTAGCGGCTAATCCTGCTGGATTTCGACGTTTGCCTTCCCAGCTCTTAATAGTATCAACACTTACCCCCATCGTTTCAGCGAATTCAGCCTGTGTCACTTTGAGCAGATCTTCACGAATGCTCTTTACATCAGCAACCTCATAGCGAGTTACTCGTGCGGGCTTTTTACGACCATGTTGAATCTCAACAGCTTCCTCGAGAGAGGCTTGAAGTTCGTTAAATATGCTCATTTTCCCTCTCCTTTAAGTAATTTAACCAATTGTTTTAAATTAGATTTTGCTTCGTCAGTCAAGTTTTCTTTAACGGATTTAGGATAAGCGAGTACAAGGTAGATCCTGTCGGCATGAGAGAGGACATATAGGACCCGTACACTACCGCTCTTACCGGCACTGCCAACTGCCATCCTTACATTTCGTAGACCACCCGTCCCCCTGATAATTACGCCTTTATCAGGCTGTGCAATGAGTTCTACCTGCAAATCCTTTAATTCATCATCTGTCGCAAGTTCCTTGATCTGTTTAGTAAAGATCGAAGTTTCGACAAACTCAATTCCATGACTCACCAATCAAAATCCCTTTATTAACAAGTGTACAATGTACACCTTAAAAATTCACTAATCAACAGTGAATTGCTTGGTGTGGTGATATCTCATTGCGAGTAACTGAGGATGATTCTCGCGGGATATGCAAGCTTAGCTTTCCTGAAGTCATTAACCCGCTCGACGTCCTCGCTGAATCCAACGTCGAAACTCCCCAGGAACTCAGAATGCACATACTATTTATCAGCTTTGATAATTGCTTATAAAAAACGGGACCATGATGATCCCGTTTTTATTATCAGTGCAGACTTATATTGCCCGAATGGTGTGCTTTACCGAGCAACAAACATCAATGGCATTAATGACGCTGAGTATTGCGCTTTTCTTGTCGCCACGTAATGATGCCGCCAATCAATACTGCTATCGCCACCACCGAAATCATAATGGTTGCCAAGGCGTTTATCTGTGGACTTACGCCTAACCGCACGCTGGAATACACCACCATGGGCAACGTAGTGGCACCTGGCCCGGACACAAAGTTGGCAACAACCAGGTCGTCCATCGACAACGTAAATGCCAGTAACCAACCGGCAATCAGTGCAGGAGAAATAATCGGTAACGTAATAGCAAAGAATACCTTCAGTGGCTTTGCCCCTAAATCCATCGCCGCTTCTTCAAGTGATTGATCCATATTAGCCAGCCGACTTTGCACTATTACTGTAACATAAGCCATTGAAAACGTGACATGTGCCAGAATAATGGTGGTTTGTCCGCGGCCAGCGGGCCAACCCAGCATGGTTTCCATTGCCACAAATAAGAGCAACAACGACAAGCCTGTGATGACTTCGGGCATTACCAATGGTGCCGTTACCATTACGCCTAAACTGCGCGTGCCGCGTTTCCCTTTAAGTTTTACTAACGCCAAGGCAGCCAGTGTACCCAGTACAATGGCGCAAGACGCGTTAATTGCGGCAACTTTAATACTCAACCAGGCCGCATCAAGCAGGGCATCATTCTCCAGTAACGCTGCATACCACTTAGTGCTGAATCCGCTCCACACGGTTACCAGCCGACTCTCGTTAAAGGAGTAAGCCACCAAACTAAAAATGGGGATATACAAGAACGCATAGCCCATAATCATTGCGGTGAGCAGGAATGTGGAACGCTTTCTCATGCCTGACCCTCCTCAGATTTCCGTTCAAAATGACGCATAAGCATAAACGGAATAATTAATGCTACCAGCAGAACAGCAGCCAGTGAGGAAGCCAGCGGCCAGTCTTTGTTATTGAAAAACTCGGTCCATAGCAGCTTACCAATCATCAGAGAATCAGGACCACCGAGCAAATCGGGGATCACAAACTCGCCCATTACAGGGATAAACACCAGCATGCCACCAGCCAGAATGCCGGGCACAGATTGCGGCAACGTAATGGTTAAAAACTGCTTAAATGGCCGGCACCCTAAGTCCGCCGCTGCTTCAAGCAGCGTGTTATCCAGTTTTACCAAGGTTGCATATAGCGGCAGGATTAAAAACGGCAAATAGCTGTACACTACACCAATGTATATGGCTATCGGGGTGTACAGAATATCCAACGGTTCGTCAATTACGCCCAGCCACATCAACATATTATTCAGCAATCCGTTACTTTTTAAGATCCCCATCCAGGCATACACCCGAATCAGAAACGACGTCCAGAATGGCAGAATAATTAACATCAATAGCGGCAAACGCATGTGCACAGGTGCCCGAGCAATGCCATAAGCCATGGGATATCCCACCAGCAGGCACAAAATTGTGGACACACCAGCGACTTTGAGCGACCCCACAAATGCATCCAGATAAAGAGAATCTTCCCAAATCAGCATGTAGTTGGCGAAGTTCAACAGCACGGTAACCAGCCCTTCACCATCTGTCTGTATCAAGTCGGTGTAAGGCGGCTGTGCAAGCTGCGGTTCCGCCAGGCTGATTTTAAGTATGTATAAGAATGGCAGAATAAAAAACAGCGCCAGCCAAAGCCAGGGCACGGCAATAATTAATGAGCGACTTTCTTGGCGCAAGAACTGCGGGAGCTGCCTGAGCGATATCACAGCGTTAACACTCCACAGCTATCGGCATGCCAACCCAGCGTAACTTCCTGTTCCCATGTCAAAGGTTGCTCGGCCAGGGCCTGCACGTTGGGCAGCGTAAATTTAATACGCTTGCCACTGGCTACTTCAGCATGATAAATCGACACATCGCCCAGGTAGGCAATGTCTTTAATTACCGCGTTAACGCGATTTGGCTGATTATCGTTACCAGGCAGCACACGGATTTTTTCCGGACGCAGGGCAACCGATACATCCATACCCACTGCCAGCGGCTGGCTGTGATGCACCAGAAGCTGACCCGGTAACTCCTCACATTCAATCAGCACCTGATCGTTCTCATGACTCACTACCACACCCTGAAAGAGGTTAACCAGGCCGATAAAGCCTGCTGCGTAGCGGGTAGCCGGGAACTCATAGATACGCCGTGGCGTATCAACTTGTTCTACCCTGCCTTCATGCATCAGTGCAATCCGCGACGACATAGTCATGGCTTCTTCCTGATCATGGGTAACCATAATAAACGTAATGCCAAGTCGCTGTTGTAGGTTAATTAACTCAAACTGCGTTTGTTCCCGCAGCTTTTTATCGAGCGCGCCTAATGGTTCGTCTAATAGCAATAACTTGGGATGTTTGGCTAAAGCGCGTGCCAACGCCACACGTTGGCGCTGACCACCCGAAAGCTGATGCGGCTTACGACCCGCTAACTTTTCAATTTGCACCAGAGACATCATTTCACGCACGCGATCATTGCGTTCAGCCTTGGAAATAGCTTCCTGCTTCAAGCCAAACGCGATGTTGTCGATAACACTCATATGCGGAAATAGCGCAAAAGACTGAAACATCATGTTAACCGGCCGCTGATAAGGCGGTACGTTAGTCACATCAACGCCATCAATTAACACGCGGCCACTGGTGGGTGTTTCAAACCCTGCCAGGATCCGCAGCAGTGTGGTTTTTCCACACCCTGACGCACCCAAAAGCGAAAAGAATTCTCCCCTGTGTATACTCAGGCTGATATCGTCGCACGCATACGCTGAATCAAAGTGCTTAGTGACTTTGTCTATCTGAAGAATAATATCGCGGTTATTGGATGTATCCGGCGCACTGCTGGCCAGCTCATCGGCAGAACGGGTGTCGGTCATTAGATCTGTCATCTCCTCGCACAAATGCGCCCGGAATAATAATAGTTACTGAATTAAAAGGGGTAAAAAACATACGTCAAAAATACTAACGTGCAAGTGATCCCCGATCAACACTGTTTATGTGTTGACCGGAGTATTGCGATATATATTAGCGGCCCGTTTTGGTGCGAGTCCACGCGCGGTTCATATTACGCGCTTGTTTATCCGAAGGCGTTTTAAGAATTAACAAACGCTCACGGGTCGCTGTTGGAGGATAAATCCCTGCATCTGTGCGAATACTTTCCTCTACCAGCTCAGTTGCAGCGGCATTCGCATTGGCATAAGCAACGTAATTGGTTACATCGGCAATTACCGCTGGTGTAAGCATGTAGTTAATAAACTCATGCGCGGCTTTGGGGTTTGGTGCGTCAGCAGGAATTGCCATTACGTCTGTCCACACAACCGCACCTTCAGAAGGCACTAAATATGCAATGTTTACACCATTATCCGCTTCAGCAGCGCGGTCACGGGCTTGTAAAATGTCACCCGAATAGCCGTGAGCAACACAGCTGTCGCCATTGGCCAAATCGTTGATGTATTGCGAACTGTGGAAGTAACGAATATGCTCGCGAACATTACTCACCACTTTAGCTGCTTCTTCAGTGGCAGCAGGGCTAAAATCAGTGGTGTCCTTGCCTAAGTAAGCGCGTGCAGCCACAAACACCTCAGTAGCGTCGTCCATCAGGCTCACACCACAGGCAGACAGTTTCGACACAATAGCCGGATCGAACACCAGTCGCCATGTATCCAGAGGCATGTCGTCACCTAAAATGGCTTTTACTTTATCCAGGTTAATCCCAATGCCTGTAGTTCCCCACATGTAAGGTACAAGATATTGGTTACCCGGGTCGATATCGTTGAGCGACTTAAGAATGATTGGGTCCAAATTACCGTAATTGGTGAGTACCGATTTGTCGATTGGCTGATACAGCTTCGCCCTTACGTGACGATCAGCAAACGGGCGCGCCGTCGGGAATACCAAATCATAGCCGCTTTTTCCGGCCAGGATTTTAGCTTCCAGAATCTCGTTTGAGTCATACACGTCGTAGGTTACTTTTATTGTGCTGCTCTTTTCAAAATCAGCTACCGTGTTTTCGGCAATATAATCCGACCAATTGTAAATATGCAGTTCTTCACTGGCATTAACCGTACTCACAGTGGCAGTAAGCGCCATTGCAGCAACGCTGTTTACTAACTTAGACATTTTCATTGATAAACGACTCCTGAATAAAGAATTACGTTGTCATCTCGAGTGATACCAATCTACTTATTTTGCCTCGGCGCTGACGCGCTGAATATGAAAGAAAAACGTCGAAAAAAAAAGAATTATTTTCGCTTACCCGACATTTTTTTTGCATGCTCATGATTGGTGCATTCATTGGTGAATTTGTTGCTGTATACCGCTGTGGCATTCCGCCACCTGAAAACAGATAAATACCCTGTCCCGAAGCGCTGCTGACGCCGGACTTGTTTATCATAGTTCAGTTACGCGATATGCCAATTAAATCAATAGTAATACTCTTTTTACACTGGCTGGCATGGGTTGTATTGTCGATCGTGGCTGCCCCGGGAAACGAACCGCAAACACATGAGAGTATAAAGAGATTTCAGCACAATCGCTAAACAGGGTTACCACTCCCATCCTGCGTATCTGTTAGTCATGCGGTTCAATAATCAACTTACTGAATTCTCATCGACTAACAGGCATTAGTACGACGGCGCAGCTAAAAATGCGACGCCAGATGTGCTTTAAAATACGCGGCACTGGCCGCAGCGCTTTCCAGCGGTGAGCTGGCAAAATTTCCGCCCTGCTCAATATAGTAATAACGCAAACCTGAGTCGGAAGGATTAGGCAACACCGACGGATAATCAATACTGCCATTACCCAGTTCTGTGTAATCCCGGGATACATTATCCATATCTTTGATATGCCACATTACGAAACGACCGGGGTATTTTTCTACCAACGCTTTGGGAGTGGTTTTGGCAGCATAACTTACCCAGTACATGTCCATCTGCATTTTTACCAGATCGGGATCGGTTTGATTTAACACCATGTCGTACCCAGACTGACCGGTTTGCGGATCAACAATCTCAAATTCAAATCCATGGTTGTGATAAGCGAACTGCAATCCGGCTTTTGAAACCTGCTCGCCAATGCGATTCAATATGTCAGGCAGTCTTTTAAAGGTGTCCAGGGTGCGTTGTTCGGGTGCCATCCAGGGCCACGTGATAAACGGGGTTTCGAGTTTTTTAGCACCTTTAATACACTGTGCTACAAACGCATCCATTTCAGCCTGAGATTTGGCAAGATAAGGCGCAAATCCATAATGACCGCTCGACGCAGTTAACCCCAGTTCATCCAGTGTGCGTTTGAAATCTTTCGCAGATAACCCGTAGTAACTTACTGAGTCCGGCTCAAATCCGAATACTTCGAAGTCCCGGTAACCCATGTCCTTCAACGCTAACAACGTAGACCAGGGAGAACGCTGCATGTCTTTATTCACACTGTAGAGCTGATAGCCCAATTTGTATTCCTGCTTTGAGGCAGTGAGAGCCTGAGCAAAACCAGAAGGAAGTAATAACGAGGAGGTAACTGCTGCACCGGAATAACGCAAAAAACGACGACGATCCATGTTGAAAAGCCTGAATTATCAGTAATGGGTAATAAAATGCAGACTAACATTTGGCTAACATATCAACAATGAATAAGTGCCATTCAAACCCGGAAAGGTTGGGATAGCCTGCGAGGGTAATACCGATTCATCACCTGTTTGCTTAGAGGTTACTGTGGATTGCGCCTCCTGAGCATACCTGCACTTGCTTTTAACCTTGCTTTCATTCTTAATAATCAAGGTATTCACAATGTGTCATGTGCGCATATACGCCGGTCTGCTTTGCCATTTTGTACTCAGTACCGGCACCCAAAATTGAAAATACTGGTTTCTACAAGGAAGGTAAGAGCCGTGAACACCACAATAGACAGGAAATCATTCGCTATTAAATTTGCTCTCGCAGGTATTGCGGTAACCATTTTGTCTTACGCTATGCTTGTGCTGTTGTTGCCAAATGAAAGTTCGCAAACAATCCTGACACTATGTGCAATGATGTTTGGCGCGCCATTTCTACTCTCTTCCCTCTTGGCATCAATGACTGTCCGGGCTAATGTGAACGCCCTGAAGGGATTGACAATCGGCTTACTGGTCGTGTCCGTATTGATTACGCTATATTCCCTGTCGATAGTCATTTTTTACAATGGAGCCGGAGCAAATATTGGGGGGTTGGCCGGATTACTGCTGTCGCCTATTTGCTATTGCGTTGGTGGATATTTAGGGTGGAAGTCCAGAGGCAGATTGTAAGGCTGAGTCAATCAGGGCAGACGACCTTTATGTTAACAAGTGACCAACCGGGAGATTAAACAGATGAAAATTTACGGCGTGATCATGCTTGTTACTGCACTCCAAGGATGCTCAATGTTAGGCGCCGTTCTCGACAGCAAACTGGGCGAATCAAGCAGCGCGCAACACCAAAATTCAAGCCTGGCTAAACAGCGTTTAGAGAATGACAGCTCGCTTTCGGGACTTGGCGGGGAAATTGATTTAGCAATTTTAAACTTTGCGCTTACCGGTGAAACACCACAAGGTTCGCCTCAACCTCAAAGCTGTGACGACCTATTGGGTGCGCAAAAGAAAAATTGCCTCGCCAAGGTTAAACAACTAAATGACCATATTAGAAAGCATCTAGAAAAAACCAACCAGAAGGACGAATAGCTATCTCGCCTGCCGGCATGGTTTGAGGCTGATTACTACGCAATCAAGTACGTAACTTTCCCGATATCCCCTGTGCTGCTTGCTAAGGGTAAAGCCGACAACACCTGACATGCCAGGGAAACGGTTAGTGCTCTTGGTTGAGCGTTTCTAATTCATTTCTTAATATTTCGTCTCTTTGTTCCATGGGTAACATTTGTTGCTGAGCCTCACTGTTTGGATCAATATTGTTTCCTGCAAAAGGCTCATTCGGGCAATTCAGTTTTCTTGCAGCAACGGCAACACAAGCCTGCCTTTCTGCACCGGTGTTTGCAGTAGGATCGTAACTAACCGTACAACCTGACAAACTCAATGCAACGCCGCCAGAACAAAATGCAAACACCTTACCGGCACCGCGTGTGAATGATTTAAGCATATTGCTCTCCCTGCGTTTATTAGACTTTAGCCCATCTGTTGCAGAGCCAAATGGAGTATGATTTTCCCAAAAACAAGGCTTAGGACATTTTTATCGGCTCAGAGTTCCCCGTCTTGTTAAAGTAGCACTTCAGATATTGCTTCGCTATAATGCCAACTGGTTAGACCAGAAAGCATAGATATAATAACATTTCATGACCATACCTAAGCCAATCACAATTACCTGTGCCGACGGCGTTAAGCTGGCAGCAACACTCTACCCGGCAAAACGTCTGGCGACAGGCGCGATTATGCTGGCTCCCGCCACCGGCATAAGTCAGCGCTTTTACCAGCATTTTGCCAAATTCCTGAGTGAACAGGGCTTTGCCGTGCTGACATACGATAACAGGGGCATTGGTGAGTCTGACAAGCACAAGCTGGTTATGCGCCAGGCTTCGCTGCAGAGTTGGGGTGAACTGGACATGCCTGCGGTACTGGATATGCTAAAAGAACTGTATCCAGACTTACCGCTGCATCTAATTGGCCACAGTGCCGGAGGTCAGTTGGTTGGACTTATGCCGAACAGCCACCAGCTACATAGCTTTGTTACCTTTGGCAGTTCATCTGGCAGCTTACGTAATTTTCAGTGGCCGTATAAGTTTAAAGCGCATTTTTATATGAACTGCTTTATTCCGCTAACCAATCTGCTGTTTGGGCAGACGCAGTCTCACTGGGTCGGTATGGGCGAACCATTACCTAAGCGCGTTGCGTCACAGTGGCAAAAATGGTGTAACGGTCAGGGTTATGTGAAAACCGAGTTTGGCAAAGGCGTAAACCAACATTATTACGATGAGTTAACTCAACCTTCGCTATGGCTTACTGCAACCGATGATGAAATAGCCCGCCCGCAGAATGTAGACGAAATGCTGGCTGTTTACAGCCGTTTGAAATCAGAGAAAAAATCATTGGATCCTGCCACTTACGGTCTGGACCATATAGGCCATATGCGCTTTTTTTCACGCCATTGCCTGCCATTATGGTCTATCGCCAGTCAGTGGCTGCAAAAGCAAACGGCATAAAAAAGTGGGCAGTCCCTTGCCCACCAAGGGTTAAAGCGATAATACCGTTTCGTTACCTGCGCTAATGCTGGTTTCGGTAACCAACTGGAAATTGAATCCGTCTTCCGCATTTTCATCTGATTCTGGTAAGTCTGCATCGGCAAGACAACTGAATGCGACTGTGTAATCGCCCGCAGGCAGATAACCTGCAACATAACGGTAAGAGTCTGAAGACGCCTCGTAATTCACTGTTGCAATGGCGTAGGGTGAAATTTCGGCAGCATTCTCCGGGCTATCCGCATCGTCGCCCAATGAACCTGCATCTAAATTAGTACTGTTGTAGATATAGACGGCATTCCCCACATCACTGTCGGCTTTTACACTGCAATCAGCATGCGTGATTAAATCGGTTGAAACTGTGCCGCTAAGGGTACCCACCTCGCTATTCGTAACCAAACGTACACCACGTGGCTTAAGGAAATAAGTAGACGTTTGCCCAACCGGATCAACAACGCTCTTGCGCAAGTCAAATTCCACGGTATAAGCAGCCTCAACATTTGGCAGTGCAACAAATCCGTCCAATTTTAATTCTCCGCTGGGTACAGATAAGTTAAACGTACCTGCGTCGGTAACGATATAAGAATCATCGGTTACCACCAGTCGCAACTGAGAATACGTGCCCAACGGGATATCAGTCGCAGCTACAATTTCTACAAAAGCGTTGCCCTGATATTGCAATAAATCAATGGCCCTTGGGTCGCCATTGCCGTCGCGAACATCAAACGTTTGATTACCGCTTTCGCCAATCAACTCCACCGCATCGAAATACACCACTACTTCACTTGCCTGATCAACTGGTGCATCTGACACCGCCAGCGAAAATGAGGTGCTATCGGGCTGACTGTCCGGGTTATTAACGTTGGTATTGTTGGAACCAGAACCGCCGCACGCTGCTAGCGTTCCAACAAGTGAACTAATTAAAACGGCCTGGGTAACCGGCTTAAGACTATATTGACGTAGTGACAACATAACTACTCCTGCTTGTTTTTATTTATCTTTACAGAGCAAGAAGTATCAAGGCATATGCCAATTACAACAAAAGTATAAGTATCATGGCGTTAGCGTAATTAAATTAATTGAAGAGAGTTAAAACAGTGTGAAAGTGTTGCAATATCGCTACAGAAATTACACGGTTCAGGCAAATAAAAAGGGCAACATGACGTTGCCCCGGGAAAACGAGTTAAATACTGACTCGCTTGTATGGCCGGTATTCCGCCCGCCAGAAATTGCGTTCAATGCTAGCCAGAAGATTTTCATCGGTCTGTTCCAGTGCCAATCCCTGCTGCATCGCCACCTTGGCCACCGCAAAGGCAATATCGCGACTCAGCTGCGAAATCTTGCGCAATGGTGGCAATAACTGCCCTTCACCGGTATTCGCTAACGGCGACGCATCTGCTAACGCATTACTGGCAGCCATTAGCATTTCGTCACTGATCAAACGGGCTTTCGCCGCGATAACACCAAGGCCAATACCTGGGAAGATATAGCTGTTATTGCACTGGGCAATCGGATAAGACTTACCCTTGTATTCCACTGGCTTAAACGGGCTGCCGGTGGCAATGATCACATCACCTTCGGTCCATTCAATTACCTGCTCCGGACGCGCTTCTACCTGACGTGATGGATTGCTTAGAGGGAATATAATGGGCATTTCACTATTGCGTTTCATCGCTCGGATAACCTGCTCAGTGAACAGTCCCGGCTGTCCCGACACACCAATTAACACATCAGGTTGTGCACAATTCACTACATCCAGAAGCGATGGATATTCTCCACTGAAAGACCAGTCTTTCACTTCGTCGGCGGTGTGCTGCAATCGCTGCTGGAAATCACGCAGGTTTTCCTGTCCTTCCATTACCAGGCCAAAGCGATCAATCATAAAGATTTTCTTGCGCGCTTCGGCATCCGGTAAACCTTCATGAACCATTTGCTGGATCAACATCTCGGCAATACCACAACCTGCCGAGCCAGCCCCCACAAACGCGATATTCATTGAAGACAGCTTTGCTTTACGCATGCGGCACGCGGCCAGAATAGTGCCCAGTGTAACCGCAGCGGTACCCTGGATATCGTCGTTAAAACAACAGACTTTGTGGCGGTAGCGCTTTAACAACGGCATGGCGTTGGGCTGGGCAAAGTCCTCAAACTGCACCATAGCTTCGGGCCAGCGTCTGCTAACTGCACGCATGAACATGTCGAGGAATTCGTCGTATTCTTCCTGACTAATCCGCGGATGGCGCGCGCCCATATACATGGGGTCATTCAGTAGCTTTTCGTTGTTAGTGCCTACATCCAGCATTACAGGCAGCGTGTAGGCGGGAGAAATGCCTCCGCAGGCAGTGTACAGCGACAGTTTGCCGATGGGGATCCCCATACCACCTATGCCCTGATCACCCAGGCCAAGAATACGTTCACCGTCGGTCACCACTATCACTTTTACTTTACGCTTGGTGGCATTGCGCACGATATCATCGATTTGATGTCTTTCTTCCCAGCTAATGAACAAACCACGGGAACTGCGATAGATATCGGAAAACTGTTCACAGGCATCCCCTACTGTTGGGGTATAGATGATCGGCATCATCTCTTCAATGTGTCGCTGGATAAGGCGATAGAACAGGGTTTCGTTAGTATCCTGAATAGCGCGAAGATAAATGTGCTTATTCAGTGGCTCGTCGAAAGAGCTGTACTGCATGTACGCCCGCTCTACTTGCTCTTCGATGGTTTCGTACCGGGGCGGTAACAAACCAGTAAGGTTAAACGCGGTTCGCTCACGAGCGGTAAACGCACTGCCTTTGTTCAGCAGTGGCGTTTCCAGCAACGAAGGTCCCGCGTGAGGGATATACAGATAGCGCTTATCGTCATCAGACATTGTAATTAACCATTTATTTTTTATGCATTGCCGTTTGGCGCAAACGTTAGAAAATTTCCTCTACGTCTACACTTTCCTCATCCTGCTGTGCCGGATCGTCGATGTCATCTTCCAGAACATAAACGGTCGGCTCAGTGCCCCGCAGGAAATATTCGAATAGTGTGGTATGGTCGGTGCGTCGGGTCAACTTCCCACTGGTACGATCAATGCGAACGCGCACAATGTCATCGGGTACCGGCATGGGTGCTTCAGGTACACCATCTAACGCAACTTGCATAAATCGAATCCAGGCTGGCTGCGCGGCATTGGCACCACTTTCTGCGCCAACCAGTGCGTTACCAATCCACCCAAACCGCTCTGGATTGCGCTCGGCCAATGGCCGGTTGTAGGCAGCCCGACCTAACTGACGGCTCATATCGTCAAATCCCACCCAGGCAGTTGCAACCAGATTGCGGTTGAATCCACTGAACCAGGCATCGCGGGAATCATTGGTCGTACCCGTTTTTCCGGCCAGATCTTCGCGACCAAGAATATTACTTGCCCGCCAACCTGTTCCTTGCCATCCCGTTTTTTTGTTGTAGCTACCATTGTAACGCACTGCTGAACGCATCATTTCAGCCACTAAAAATGCGTTTTGCGATGAAATTACCTGCGGAGCCGGAATAATCTCGTCTTCGCTTTGCGATTGAGTAGCAGGCGACTGATTAAGCTCTGCGGCAAGCAGCGCCTCAATATCTACCTCTTCACTTTCCGGCTTCGCTGCTGTGTTGCGTTTCTCGGCACAGTCACCACATGCCACTACGGGCTTGTGTTTCCAAAGCACTTCACCCATTTCATTCGCCACGCGGTCAATAAAATAGGGCTCAATTAAATAGCCGCCATTAGCAATAACAGCCATACCGCGCACAATTTCCAGCGGGGTATGAGAACTGGACCCCAATGACACAGTTTCATCACGGTGTATGTCGGCCCGGTCGAGGCCAAATTTTGTGAGGTGATTGATTGTGTTATCCAGACCAACGCCCCGTAATAAACGCACCGATACTACGTTTTTAGACTTACCCAGAGCTACACGCATGCGGATAGGGCCATCGTATTCAGCTGGCGAATTTTGCGGCCGCCACGCAACGCCAGTCGCTTCGTCCCATTCATTTATTGGGGCATCATTGATCACGCTGGCAATGGTATAGCCATACTCCAGTGCCGCTGAATAAATGAATGGTTTGATATTTGAACCAACCTGACGTTTAGCCTGGGTTGCCCTGTTAAACTGACTCTGATAAAAGCTGTAGCCACCCACAATGGCCTGCACAGCGCCATTGTGGGGATCCAGTGCTACAAACGCACCGGCCACATCGGGTAATTGTGTGAGTCGCCATTGGCCGTCCATTTCGCGAATATATACAACGTCACCGGGGGATACGATTTCCGCTGCAGTTTGGGGTGATTCGCCCTGACGGTTGTCACTTAAGAAGGGACGCGCCCAATCCATGCCTTCCCATTCAATTGCCCGCTCCACCCCTGAAATATCGCGGGTAATAAAACGTTGTTCTTCTACTTCTGTTACCGCTACCGGAAAAACAAAACCATACGCACCAGCGCTGTCGAGCGCTGCCATGATCTGCTCCTGGCGAATATCACACGGCCAGTTGGTGTAAAGCGCAGGCGTTTCACATTCATCAACCGATATTCCGGCTAACGCAGCATCGGTTTGACGCGAGGCTTTTTTCGGGTCAGGCTTGGGCCATAAACGCGCAACTGCTCCGCGATAGCCATGACGCTCATCGTAGTCATGCAGATTTTGCTTCACTGCACGCTGAGCAGCCTGCTGCATTGCCGAATCTGCTGTAGCGTAAACCTGATAACCACCCGTTTCTGCCTCTTCTTTACCGTACAGCTCAACCATTTCGCTGTAGATCAGATCAGCCAGATAGGGAGCATCCACTTCTATTTCAGCGCCGTGTTTCTTCGCCGTTACAGGCTCATTCACTGCCTCATCGAATTGTTGGCGAGTGATGTAACCTTCATCCAGCATACGGAGCAATACAATTCTGCGGCGCTCCAGCGAGCGTTCGGGACGACTGATGGGATTTAATACCGAAGGCGCCTGCGGTAACCCCGCCAGGGTAGCCATTTGTGCCAGCGTTAGTTCATCCAGCTTCTTTCCATAATAAACCTGTGCCGCGGCACCAAATCCAAATGACCTGTGCCCAAGCTCAATTTTATTCAGGTAAAGCTCGAAGATTTCGTCTTTGGTTAACTCCGCTTCCATATGAAACGAAATAAACACTTCCTTTATTTTGCGAATAAATGTCTTTTCGCGGGTAAGGAAGAAGCCCCGGGCTAACTGCTGCGTAAGGGTACTGGCACCCTGACTTTTCTCACCAGTAACAACCAGGTTAATGAAAGCGCGCGTGATGCCGATAGGATCAATACCAAAATGCTCATAAAACCGATTGTCTTCGGTAGCCAGAATTGCCTTTTTAAGTAAATCTGGCGTTTCGTCCAGTGTTACTGGAATCCGTCTTTTGACACCGTATTGGGAAATCAATTTGCCGTCGTGCGTGTAAATTCGCATCGGTGTTTGCAAGCGGACATCCTTAAGGATAACCACGCTGGGCAGATCAGGTTTGATATAGAAATAGATACCCGTTAGTACAATGCTTCCGAGCAGTGCGGCAATAATGCCGAGTTTTAATAAGATTTTAATGTACTTCACGATGCAATATTTCAGGGCTTTTTTGCCAAAATGACTTATATTTTATACCTAAGTGTATTTATTAGAACCATTTAATAGAAAAAAATTCAGTAACATCATATGGTAGAAATTTACGCAGGCACTCAAAGGCACGGTTTATATGTTGAAATCGCTGTTTAAAAAGAAGCAACCACCCATTGTCGGGCTCGACATTGGTACGCGTTGTATTAAAGCAGTGGTGCTGGAAGGTAGCGACGGCGATTACACGCTGTCTGCCTTTGCCTGCGAGCCCATAATTAAAGATGCGTTTCGCGAGCGTGAAATTACCGATATGGAAGCGGTGAGTCTTGCCCTTCGCAAAGTAAGAAAGTCGATGAAGAGTAAACTCAAACCCGCTGCTATTGCTGTTGCGGGTGCATCGGTGATCAGTAAAGTAGTTCATATGGAACCCGATCAGACCGACTTTGAACTGGAAGGTCAGATAGAAGTAGAGGCCGACAGTCTTATTCCTTACCCGCTTGAAGAGGTGTACCTGGACTTTGAAGAACTGGGTATGAGCATAACGCATGCTGGTAAAGTCAATGTACTGCTTACTGCAGCCCACAAGGATATTGTGATGCTGCGTTCTACACTGGTTCGCGAACAAGGCTTTGAACCTTTGGTGGTAGACGTGGAAGGCTATGCACTGGGCAATGCCATTGACCATTTCTATCCAAACAAAGTGGAAAATGAGCGGATTTGCTGCATTAATATCGGCGCATCACTACTGCAAGTGTGCGTATGGCAGGCGGGTCAGGTGCTGTACAGCAAAGAACATAACTTTGGTGTGGATATGCTTATCCAGGATCTGGCACTGGTACACATGCAAGATCGCAAAGACACCGAAGAGCAGCTGATAAACCAGCAGTTACCTGCTAATTGGGAACTCGCAACCCTACCGGTATTTGCGGCCAACCTTCAGCAACAAATTAACCGTGCGCTACAAATGTACATGAGTACGGTGCACGCCGACCGCCCCGACCGCATTCTGATTTGCGGTGCAGGCGCCGTTATGCCCGCACTGGTTGAAACACTTAAACAGGATTTAGGTATCGACGTTGATATTTTTGACCCCTTCACACAAATGAAGATGGGTGACAAAGTGAATCCTGAGCAGGTTAAACAGCTGGCTCCTATGATGGTTATTGCCGCAGGATTGGCGAGCAGAGGGTTTTCGTCGTGGCACATATAAACCTGCTTCCCTGGCGTGAACAGCGCCGTCAAAAACAAAAACAACAGTTCCTGGTAACGCTGGCATTGGTAGCCGTATTCTGTGGACTGGTGTTTTGGATTGTTGGCCAGGTAATTGAAACGCAAATCAGCAATCAAAACACCCGTAACCAATACCTGCAAAATGAAATAACCGCGCTGGAAAGCCAAATCGCCGAGATTAAACGCATTAAGGAAAGCAAGGCGGCAATTGAACAGCGCATGGCACTGATTGAACAGTTACAAAGCAGCCGAAACATCACACCAAACGTGTTGGATGAGCTGGCACGACTGGTGCCCCCAGGCGTGAGCTTCAAATCTATGATCCGCAAAGGTGCAGAAATTGAAGTACGCGGTACCAGTGAATCAAACAACCGTCTGGCCGAGTTTATGCGTCAGTTGGAGCGCTCCAAAGTTTTCAGTGCTGGCGACCTGTCTTCGATTGTAGCGGACACCAGTGCAAGTGATTCGGTAAGCGAGTTCACCCTGACTTTCTCGATAAGCCAGGTACTTGCAAATGCTCAGCGCGAAGCTGAACAAAAATCCAAGGGAGGCAAAAAATGAAGTTTGATGTGTCTCGCCTGAAAGAAATGAACGATCTGGATTTTGAACAGGTTGCGGTATGGCCGTTTGAAATAAAAGTAGTGGTTTCGCTGTTTGTAGCGGTAGTGATTTGCGCAATCAGCTACTTTGCCATTATCAGCCCCAAATTGCCCATGCTGGACGCGGCAGAGCGTCAGGAAGCCGAACTCAAGTTACAGTTTGAAGCCAAGTACCGTCTGGCAGTAAACCTTGCTGCATATAAAAAACAACTGGCGCAGATTGAAGAAGACTTTTCGTCGATGCTGAAGTCGTTGCCTACCCGCAACGAAACACCCGGCCTGCTGGATGATATTACATACGTAGGTACCAGCGCGGGACTGACATTCCGGTTAATAAACTGGGAAAATGAAATTCCTAAAGAGTTTTATACCGAGTTGCCGATAAAAATCGAAGTGAATGGTGGTTATCACAATATCGGCGAGTTTGTGTCAAAGGTGGCAGCATTACCGCGCATCGTTACCATGCACGATTTTGAACTGAAAGCCGAACAAGACGGCCTTAAATTGAGCTTGCTGGCTAAAACCTACCGCGCAGCAAACACCAAAAACGAAGGGGACAAAAAATGAAGCCCTTACGTTCGCTGGCTATATTGGTTTTAGTAGGCTTAACAGCAGGTTGTGCTCCGCAAATGGATGATTTAGTTGCTTACACAGATCAGGTGAAGCAAACTACGCAATCTCGTATTGAGCCATATCCTGAATTTACGCAGCAACCGGCTTTTATTTACGGCGCCTCTGAATTCAGAAGCCCGTTCATGCGACCCAAACGCGAAATGGCTCCCATAGTTATGCAAACCAAAGCGAACTGTACCCAGCCAGATTTAAGCCGGACAAGAGAGCCATTGGAATCTTACGGTATAGATGCGTTGCAATTAACCGGTAGCTTCCGGTCGAACGGCGCGAATTGGGTATTGTTTAAAACCAATGATGGCAACTTGTATCAGGCCAAGGTGGGTAACCGTATCGGGTTGTTTTTTGGCAGGATTATAAACGTTCAGAATAACAGCGTAATCATCGAAGAATTAGTGCCGGATGGCACCGGATGCTGGCAGCGCAAAGAAACAACGCTCGCGATGGGTTCGTGAGCAGGAGATAAATAAGATGTCTAAGCGATATATCTTTAACGAAAGACTGAACAAGCGCAGTAAACGCCGAACCTGGCTGGTTGGCCTGGCGGTTACCTTATTGCTTGCCAATGTCGTTGCGTCGGAATTAAACGCACAGGAATCTCCTCAATTACTGAATCCCAACGCCGCACAAGAATCTGTTTTTCAATCTGCGTTAAACGACATTGCTTTTACCCGCAGCGCAAAGCAAAGCGCGGTAACAACCTTTACGTTTTCGAACAGCAAAAGTCAGCCACAGCTTATTGAAGCAAAAGGAAAGTTAGTACTTACTTTGCCTAAAACGGAATTAGGTGAAGACCAATTGGTTGAATTGGACGTAACAGAATTTGGTACGCCAGTAACCAGCATTGAGACTTTTCAGGAAAAAGAATCATCGCGCGTGGTATTTAACTACGAAGGAAAAGTAACCGCCAGCACAGAGCAGGATGGTAAAACACTGCGGGTAATCATTATTCCAATGAGTGCCGATCAGGTAGCCAGCCTGGCAAGCAGTAAGTATGAAGGCGAACCGATTTCGCTGGATTTCCAGGACGTCCCCGTTCGTCAGGTGCTGCAAATTATTGCCAAAGTTAACGGCTTTAACCTGGTGACTACTGATACCGTTACGGGTAATGTCACCATTAGCCTCACCGGGGTACCCTGGGATCAGGCGCTGGATATGATCCTGAAGATCAAAGGTCTGGATAAGCGTCGTGAAGGCAACATTCTGCTGATTGCGCCAAGCGAAGAATTGTCGCAACGGGAAACGCAAAAACTACAAAGCGACCAGCAGGTAGCGCAACTTGCTCCATTATCTTCAGCCAGCATTACCGTAAATTATGCAAAGGCAATCGAGCTGGCAAATATTCTGAAAGCCAGTGAAGGTAGCGGCGGCATCTTAACCGAGCGCGGTACAGTAACCGTAGACGAACGCACTAACACCATTTTGGTTCGCGATACCATAGAATCCATTGATGAAGCCAGAAAAGTAATTTCATCACTGGATATTCCGGTTAAACAAGTACTTATTGAGTCGCGTATGGTAACTGTGCGCGACAACGTTGGAGAAGACTTCGGTGTACGCTGGGGATTCTCTGACCGTCAGGACGACAACGGCATTTCAGGTTCACTGGAAGGCGCTGACACTATTGCAAGTGGCGTAGTGCCTGATTTAAGTGACCGACTGAACGTTAATTTACCGGTAACCAGTGCAGCAGGCGCAATTGGTTTTCAAATTGCGAGCCTGGCAGACGGTACTATTCTTGATTTAGAACTGTCGGCACTGGAAACGGAAAACAAAGGTGAAATCATTGCCAGCCCGCGCATCACTGTTGCCAATCAGCAAGAAGCTTACATTGAGCAGGGTACTGAAATTCCTTATTCTCAAGCCACTTCCAGTGGTGCCACCTCGGTAGAATTCAAAAAGGCCGTACTGAGTCTGAAAGTAACCCCTCATATCACACCGGATAATCGTATTATTTTGGATCTGGTGGTTACGCAGGATACCCGAGGCGAAACCGTTGCAACGGCAACCGGCGATGCCGTTGCCATTGATACACAGGAAATCAAAACCCAGGTACTGGTAGAGAATGGCGAAACCATTGTGCTGGGAGGCATATTCCAGCAAGTAAACAGCAATGACGTTAGCAAAGTACCGTTGTTTGGTGATTTACCGGTAGTCGGCGCGCTATTCAGAAACAGTTCTACTGTTTATCAAAAACGCGAGCTACTAATATTTGTGACCCCCAAAATTGTAACAGAGGACCTTTAGCCCCTATGAAAAATAGGGGTATTGGTCAGCCGCAACATAATTTTGCTGTTTTTTTGTTGCGCACAGCGTTGATTTCCCCCTTGATTTCAAAACATCCACCCCAATGTTGCAACAACACTTGCATAGCGGTCTGAGAAACTGAGATAATCCCGCTCTCGAAATTTTTACGAGGTTGAGTATATGTGCTTATTAGCAACAAAATAAGCACGTGTGAATGGGTGGTTGAGAAACTCAGTTAACGCACCCTTAACATTGATGAGTTGTGAAATAAGCAAATATGGCTGAAAAACGTAATATCTTTTTGGTTGGTCCAATGGGCGCAGGTAAAAGTACCATTGGTCGTCATTTAGCAGATGAATTACATCTGGAATTCTACGATTCTGATCAGGAGATTGAACGTCGCACTGGCGCTGATATTACCTGGATTTTCGATTTAGAAGGCGAAGAAGGTTTCCGCAAGCGCGAAGAGACTGTCATTAACGACCTTACCGATAAGCAAGGCATTGTATTAGCAACTGGCGGTGGTTCTATTATGACCAAAGCAGTTCGCAATCGTTTATCGGCTCGCGGCATCGTAGTGTATTTACAAACAACAATCGACAAGCAGGTCGCCCGCACTCAGCGCGATAAGCGTCGTCCATTATTACAAAAGGACGATCCAGAGCAGGTATTAAGAGATCTGGCTGAAAAGCGTAATCCACTGTACGAAGAAGTGGCTGATTACGTGGTGGATACCGATGATCAATCTGCCCGGGCAGTGGCAAATCAAATCATCAGCAAAATCGGATTATAAATTTTTTTAGGAGCTACCCCGGTGTCAATCTTAACTGTAGAACTTGACGATCGTAGCTACCCAATCCAGATAGAAGCCGGCTTACTAAACCAAGCCGGCTTTTTTGTGCCTTACATAAAAGGTCCGCGGGCAGTTATCGTTACCAATGAAACCATTGCCCCTTTGTATCTGGAAAAGGTTATTGCGGCTTGTGGTGACAAGCAGGTAGATGTAGTCACATTGCCCGACGGCGAACAATACAAAACCTTAGAGCAATTTGAAGTGGTGATGACGCGATTGCTTGAAATGAACGCTGCGCGCGATACCACACTGATTGCGTTGGGTGGTGGTGTAATTGGTGATCTGTGTGGCTTCGTGGCCGCCACTTACCAGCGGGGTGTACCCTTTATTCAGGTACCTACTACCCTGCTCTCTCAGGTTGATTCATCGGTGGGTGGCAAGACCGCAGTAAATCATCCGCTTGGCAAAAACATGATTGGCGCGTTTTATCAGCCCATTTTGGTTGCTATTGATATCAACACGCTCAACACGCTGCCAGCACGTGAATTTTCAGCAGGTATGGCCGAAGTGATCAAATACGGCATCATTTACGACAATGCCTTTTTTGAATGGTTGGAGACCAATCAGCAAGCGCTCAGGGAGTTGGATCAATCCGCTTTAGCGCACGCGATCTTCCGCTGCTGCCAAATAAAAGCAGAGGTGGTGGCCCAGGATGAACGCGAAGGTGGCATTCGCGCGTTACTGAATTTGGGACACACCTTTGGCCATGCCATTGAAGCCGAGCAAGGCTATGGCAACTGGTTACACGGCGAGGCCGTTGCGGCTGGTATTATCCTTGCTTGCAAGACAGCAGAGAAGCTGGATTGGCTAACACCGTCAGAAACCCGTCGGGTTGAGGCGTTGCAACAGGCATTTGATTTACCGGTTGCCGGACCCAACACCATGTCTTACAACGATTATATGCGTCATATGGCTCGCGACAAAAAAGTTGAGGCCGGACACATTCGCTTTGTCATTCCGCAAGGTATCGGGCACGCGGTGGTAACAAAGAACGTCAGTGAAGCCATACTGACAGAGTTGTTAAGCCAACCAGCAGGTTAATTACAAGCTATAAGGTTTACAACGTGGCGTCTGAACTGCATGACCGACTGGAATATCTGGTCAATTATTCGTCTCAGCTAATTTTTGTTAGCGGTGACTCTATTGCAGAACAGCAGCGCACGCTTGAATCATTTGTATTTCAACAGGCCGACAATACTGAGTTGGCCTTTATTACTGCCAACGAAACTATGCAGGTTGCGGATTATCGCCGCGATGTGTGCCGTCAGTTATTAGGTCAGGTGGTCGGGAGCTTTGTAAGGCCACTCAATGAGCTACTTGCCGAGCTTAATCATCACAATGGTCCGGTACTGATCACCATTACCAACGCGCAGTTTTTACCTAACCAATTCTTACAGGAATTGTGGGAATTGGTACTACAAAGCCGCTTCGCCAACAATAAGCAGCACCTTAATGTTTTACTGTTTGGCGAATCCGAATGGGCAGAACAAGCCAAGCAATGGCTACCCGCCAAGAATACCGATACACCACTACTTATTAGCAGTCAGTCTGTTAGCCGTGACAGTTATGGTAGCGAGGTAGACAAGTTACTGGCGCAGCGCAGAGCAGCATTTGAGCGTTACAGACAAGCGAAAGGATTGGCACATATAGAAACACGGCCGAATCGGCTTCGGTCTCCGTGGGTTTGGCTGGTAATCAGTGCAGTGTTTATTTCCTCTTTTGTTGCCTTATTAGGCTGGCAATATGGGGCCACGCTAAGCACTTTGTTCAATCCTATTGAGCAGCACTCTGATAGCGCGAATGTGCATAGCGCAAACGAAGTAGCGTTATCTTCACAGGCATCCTTGCCCAGTCAGACCATTAGCGTACCGATGCAAACCGACAGCTCAGACGACACAACTCTGCAAGCAGAACAAACGAATAATCGAGTTGTAAGCAGTTTCAGCGACGCAATGAACGCACTGCCTACGCAGTCCGACATCGTTGAGCAACAAGAAGATACTGTGCCCGAATTGACGGCAGCTGCCAGTTTGCCCACTGCACTTTCTACTTCATCTGCAACGGAGTCTGACCCGGCCAAAACAGAGCAGAGTCAGGATGTTAGCCTGATGGAAGATACACATGAACAAGCCAGTGTCGCCATGCCCAGCCACCAGCCGGAAGCAACGCTTAGTGCTGAGGCAATCACCAGCAATGACGCGGCTGATACCTCTGCCGTAAGCCTGATGTCGGCTGTAGATGCAGCCAGCTATTATATTCAGATAGCAGGTATGAAAGATTTACCATTGGCAACGAGCTTTTTAAACGACCACAATCTCACCTCCAACGTAACAGTATACAAAACTACACGCTATGGCGGCGATTGGTATGTGCTGTTATGGCAAACCAGCGCGGCGTCTTTGCAGCAGGCCAGAGAAATGATTGCCGCGCTGCCAGCTTTTCCAGGCCGGGATGCGGTTTTTGTGAAGTCCGGAAGGCAAATCCAACGCGAACTCAACGCTTCAAACTAAATTTTTACGGTTTCTGGAAATTGCTGGTTGTCGGGATCCGCTGTGGTCGCTACAATCATGGTTTATCTGGGTTAAACAGGTTATATACCAAATCGCATAGAAGTTTGCCCTCTCAGAGTGATCCCTGAGGGCGAGTCGAAACTTCTATTTAAGTTGGTATTACAGCTTCATTTTTAATATGTGCGCTGTCATGGCTATGCTTTACACGAAGACTAATAATCAATAAATCGTCAGTGAGTAGTTACTAACATAATGGCAATTAATAAAAACCGGGCGTTCCTCAAATGGGCAGGAGGCAAATACAGCCTGGTAGAAAAAATCAACGCGCAATTGCCAGCAGCGAACAAACTCATTGAACCTTTTGTTGGCGCCGGGTCGGTGTTTCTCAACTCAGATTACCCTCAGTATGTCCTCAACGATATTAATCCGGATCTAATCAGTCTGTACAACCTGCTAAAGCAGCAGCCAGATGCGCTGATTAATGATGTGAAATCGTACTTCACGCCGAAAAATAACGACGAGACCACCTATTACGCTCTGCGTGAAGAATTTAACCAAACGACAGATGAACATTACAGAGCATTGTTGTTTGTGTACTTAAATCGCCATGGCTACAACGGATTGTGTCGCTATAGTTTGAGTGGCCGGTTCAACGTGCCCTTTGGCCGCTATAAACGTCCGTATTTTCCCGAACGCGAAATGTATGTGTTTGCGGAAAAGTCGCAGAAGGCAAAATTTACCTGTTTGCCATTTGAAAAGGTGTTTCAGCGCGCCCGCAAAGGCAGTGTGATTTACTGCGATCCGCCCTATGCCCCCATCAGTAAAACGGCACTGTTCACCAGTTATGCTGCAAAGCAATTTAGCCTGGCGTGTCAGCACAAGTTGGCTACCCTGGCCAAACGCGCCGCATACAAACGTGACATACCTGTACTGATCTCAAATCACGATCTACCGTTAACCCGCCAGTTATACAATGGCGCACGCATTTCAACATTAAATGTGAAACGCTCAATCAGTCAAAACGGCAGTAAACGTAATGCAGTAAGTGAGTTGCTGGCGTATTTCGACGACACACCAGTCATGCCCATCAGTAAGCCGAAGGCTTAGCGCTTGTAGTTTAGGGTATAATCCATTGCACAAGTGCAATGAGAGACAAGACAAACAGCACCACAAATACAATCCCTACCGCAATGTAGACTTTCGCATCCGGCTGAGAGAAATCACTTTGATATTTCTTCTGACTTTGCACGCCAAAGGCACTGGCTAACACGCTTTGCACTACTTGCAGTAAACCGGGTTTACTGGCCATATTGCTTATTCGCTTTCCGAGCCTTTCTGGCGAGACAACAATTCCAGCAGATCGAGATAGTGGAATCGGTAAGATGTAGAGCGACCTGTTAACCAGCTCATCCAGCTCACTTGCTCGGCTTGCTGTTGCACATCTGTGCAAGGAGGCTGACACTCTGTTGCAGTTAATTCGCGGCTATCCGTTGCCAGGTGAAATGTACCTACCAGCAAGCCCACAGTTAAAACTGTGCTTGATACCCGCCATTTGAGGTTTTGTTTAATCATTCACTTATCTACCCAGTAGATTCCATTGGCGTAATTATAACCAGATACGTCCGTGTGGCAACGAAAAGATCATCCAAAAGTACAAAGGCCATGCATTTCTGCATGGCCCCGTACGCACAACAAATAATTTTTAAGCGATTATCGCTTACAGTTCGAAATCTACTGCGTAAGAAACAGTGAACTTCATGCTGTCGTTGTCGTATGCATCCGGACCTGAATCGTCCAGGTCAGTACCGCTGATCATGAATCCGAAACCGTCTTTAGACAGGCTCAAAGAGTAATCGATGTAGTCTCCTGGTACGCCATTGAACGCTTCAGAGAAATCACCCTGGTGAGAACCAATATGTACACCTACTTCTGTACCGTTTTCCAGTGCATAAGCATAGTTAAGAGATAAGTAAGTAGTTGAACCAAAACCGAAGTCCTGACCTGGCTCTTCATCTGGCTCAGCATTTGCCAACACGTACAGCGTTGCGCTGAAGTTACCATAACCTACAGTACCGTAAATTTCACCAAAGTCGAAACCAGCTTCTGTGTCGTAGTTGTAGTACAGGTAACCAACGTCATAAGAAATGTCGCCTGACTCACCTGAGTAACCAAAATAAATATCGTGCTCATAAGAGTACACATCGTCTGCACCGTACTTAACGTTAGATGCCCATGTACCAGCATAGAAGCCGCTGTCGCTTGCGTAGTCGATACCACCTTGTACCGCAGCTTCGTTCATGGTTTGAGTAAGACCGCGCCAGATGTAGTTGTTAGTAACGCTAATGTTAGCCGATACGCTATCCGCCAGGGCAGCAGTAGACGTCAGGCAAGACCCAACAACAGCTAAAGTTACCAATGTTTTGTTAAATTTCATGTGTGTTCTCCGTAAATTAACTTTGCATAAGTGTTTTTAAATCACTTTCTGTCTATGGTTCTTGTTATTGTGTTTTGCATATACGCAAACTTGATGCCCAATTAAAACCCTTCAAAAAAATCATCAAAATTAAACTTAAACAATTGATAAAAATCATTTTTATTTTAAAAAAATATTTTCATTGCTAGATTCATATGAACTCCATGACGCCCCAAACGCACCAGGATAGTGCGCCCTCACCAATAAAGGGCGGCATTTCACCTTTTGCCCACACACATAATCCGGTAAAATTTAGCCGATCACCGCGCGCTGAATAAACGCTGTGCGCCAGGGCCTGAACAACCAAAGGTAAGGTATGAAAGATTTTCTGATAGCTCCGTCAATTTTGTCGGCGGATTTTGCTCGTTTGGGTGAAGATGTAGAAAAGGTATTGGCAGCCGGTGCCGATGTAGTCCACTTTGATGTAATGGACAACCACTATGTGCCTAACCTCACCTTTGGCCCAATGATTTGTAAGGCCCTGCGGGACTATGGGATTACTGCCCCCATCGATGTTCACCTTATGGTGTCCCCTGTCGACGCACTGATAGAACAGTTCGCCGACGCCGGTGCCACCATGATTAGCTTTCATCCGGAAGCCAGTCAGCATGTAGATCGCAGCCTGCAATTAATAATCGACAAAGGCTGTCAGCCGGGATTGGTATTTAACCCTGCCACACCACTCTCTCACCTCGATTACGTAATGGAAAAACTACATCATATTTTGTTGATGTCGGTAAACCCGGGTTTCGGCGGGCAGTCATTTATTCCCAACACACTGGATAAACTGCGCGAAGTTAAGCAACGAATCGTAGATTCAGGGCGAAATATCCGTTTGGAAGTTGACGGCGGAGTGAAAGTCGATAATATCGCAGCCATTGCAGCAGCAGGCGCAGATATGTTTGTGGCCGGCTCAGCTATCTTTAATCAACCTGATTACGCCACCGTGATTCAGCAAATGCGCAACGAACTGGCTTCGGTCAACGCCCGGTAATAACAGTAGGTAATAATTCATGAGTGTAAAACCAATCGTACTTAGCGGCTGTCAGCCGTCTGGTCAATTAACCCTTGGCAACTACATGGGCGCATTGAAGCAATGGGTAAGCATGCAGGACGACCACGACTGTTTATACATGTTGGTAGATTTACACGCCATTACTGTACGTCAGGAGCCTGAAAAACTGAAACAAGCCTGCCTGGACGGCCTGGCGCTTTATCTGGCGTGCGGTATCGACCCGCAAAAAAGCACACTTTTTGTGCAGTCACACGTTCCTGAGCACGCGCAGTTGGCCTGGGTACTGAACTGTTATACACAGATGGGTGAGCTCAATCGCATGACCCAGTTTAAAGACAAGTCTGCCAAAAACGCATCCAATATCAACGTAGGCTTGTACAGCTACCCGGTGCTGCAGGCTGCCGACATTCTGCTGTATCAGGCCGACAAAGTGCCGGTTGGCGAAGACCAGAAGCAACACCTTGAACTGACCCGAGACGTAGCGACACGCTTTAACAATATCTATGGCGATACGTTCCGCCTGCCCGACCCTTACATCCCGGAATTCGGCGCACGTATCATGAGTTTGCAAGAGCCTGATAAAAAGATGTCGAAGTCTGACACCAACCCCAAAAATTACATTGGGTTGTTGGAAGATCCGAAAAAGCTGTCGAAAAAAATCAAGAGCGCCGTGACCGACTCGGATGAACAAGCCCGCATTTACTACGACCCAGTCGAAAAAGCTGGTGTAAGTAACCTGCTGACCTTATTGTCGCTGGCCACTGGAAAGTCGGTTGAAGCCTTAGTACCTGAGTACGAAGACAAAATGTACGGACACTTGAAAGGCGATGTAGCAGATGCAGTAGTAGCATTACTTGAACCTATTCAGCAACGCTACCATCAGTTCCGTGAAGACCAGGCGTATCTCAACCAGGTAATGCGAGATGGTGCAGCCAAGGCACAGGCGAAAGCCAGTAAAACCCTGGCCGCAACCTACGAAGCACTCGGGTTTATTGCAAAACCGTAAGCAAGTTGCGAGTACCACTTGTTATTGCTCATCGACAATTATGATTCGTTTAGCCATAACCTGGCGCGCTATTTTGTTGAGCTGGGTTGTGAGCTAAAGGTCGTCAGAAACGACGAAGTCAGTTTGGAAGACATTGCCGCAATGCCTTTGCAAGGCATTGTGATTTCACCCGGCCCCTGTACCCCAGACGACTCAGGTATTAGTCTGTCAGTCATCAGCCATTTTGCCGGTAAGTTGCCATTACTCGGCGTATGTTTAGGGCATCAGGCGATTGGGCAGGTATTTGGTGCGCAGGTAGTTGGCGCGCAGCATATCCGGCACGGCAAACTGTCACCCGTTGCTCATAACGGCCACCCGCTGTTTGCCAATATCCCGGAGCACTTTACCGTAACACGGTATCATTCACTGGTAATATCACCTCAGAGTTTACCAGAGTGTCTGGAGGCGTTGGCCTTCAGCCAGGATGGCGCAGTACCCGAAATCATGGCAATTGCTCATCGCTCCTTACCAATATGGGGGCTCCAGTACCATCCCGAGTCGCTGTTAACCGAGTATGGTCATCAGGTATTGGCTAATTTTTTAGCACTTGCGAACATTTCAACACCGCATCAGGCCAGGCTTTCGGTAGAGCAGCCGTAATTAAGTTGCAGCGATTTAGGATTCAGCCGATACTCACTGTAATGTGTTCTATACCAATTCATTTCCAACCCGAAGAAAATTTGGAGTAACCCCTTCGCTTATGGTTGAGCAATTACTAGCGCCACCGTCCATTGCAGAACGTTTCGACTACTGGCTCATTGCGCCAGAGCGAGCAAATGAAATGATCGGCAAGCGTGCACCAGGTGAGGTGAGTTACGCGGAATCAGAGCAAAGTTATACCCGCAGGCAACTGCTGAAGGTAGAAAAAACCGCTATACGCGACAAACTTCAATCCGCGAAGGTGAAAGCTGAATATCTGGCTCAAATCAATCAGCAGGTGCACACGCTGATAAAGAAGAAGTTTATCCAGGCAATAAGCGATACACCTGGCATATTAGACAAACAGCTCAACTGGCAGGACAATTCCACCGATTTAATAGACTTGCTCACCACACCCTCTGCAACCATAACCAAAGTAGAAGCCATAGCGGCTGGTATGCCCTGGTTGTACGATGAACTATTAAAGTTGGTTAATGCCCCTCAGAATCGCAAACGCGATGCCCGCGGCATGGTGATTGTGGTGGACACCCTGAAAACTGCACTGAGCTTTATGGGTATTGATAATGTGAAAGTGGTATTGCCGGCACTGATGTTCAGACAATCGGTGCCGCTCATTACCGATCCATTTCCACAAGTAAAACACAAAACCGTTGAGTACACTGTAACCTGTGCCAGAACGGCAAAAGAGATCGCCCCGCAGTTTGGCGCCAAACCCTATCATGCCTACTTGCTGGCGATGTTGAGCCAGTTGGGCCGCAGTGTGGTTTTAAAACTGTACTTTAAGCTGTTTGAACAAGTGCATTTTGATTTTCTACAGCATGCGCAAAAAGCCAAACTACGCGACCTGCATGGTGCACTTACACAGTTGTTGCCCGATCCGGCCCAATGTATCAGCCTGGTGAACCAGCACAGCGACAAGCTGTCGATGCATCTGCTTGAACAAATGGTATTCAAACGTATTGATCTAAGCACTCCCCTGCATCAATTCCTACAGGAACCCGACGAGGAAGATATTCTCCCACTGGCAAAGACGCTGCAACAGAGCCGCTATTATACCAAGTTTCGTATGCTCAGTGACGCCAAGCTGTTCTTAGAAGATGAAGCAAGGGTATTTCAGGCTGGCAGTGCCATTCACTCCGACACCTTTGAATCCTTACAACGCACAGCATTATCGCAATTACCCGTTGTGGCTGAACTGTAGCCACCTTTTCGTTTCAATTTAGGCGATATAACCCGCAATTTGCTTAATTGTGCTCCGATGAAAGCACTAAACTGCCACGCTTCCCTGGACACTCACCTTTCATAATCATTCAGGCGTAAACTAATTTTTACACGCATTTAAATCAGGCAGCAGCGCCCTGCATGTCGCTTCCTCTGAGTTGATTATTTTCCAGCCTATTCATTTACGTGGATAGTTATTCATATATTATGCAAAACAAGCCGTAACCCTTGATTTTACTGTGTTTGCGAGTACTGAATTGACAAGACAAAGGGGTTTTATGCTGGCATACTGGAACGCTTTGATACACATTATTCCGCTGAATTTCGTTAACAAATTGATAAAACGAAACACCAGCTTATCCACAGTTAGAGGTGAAAAGATGCACGTAACCCGGAGTTTATTTGATGAAGTCATGGTACCGAACTACAACCCTGCCAGTATGGTGCCGGTTCGCGGCCTGGGTTCGCGAGTCTGGGATCAGGACGGCAACGAGTTTATCGACTTTGCAGGTGGTATTGCCGTAAATGCATTAGGTCACTGTCACCCTGAATTGGTGAAAGCACTGACTGAACAAGCCAATAAATTATGGCACCTGAGCAACGTGTTTACTAACGAACCCGCATTGCGTTTGGCCAAGAAATTAACTGAGCACACGTTTGCCGAGCGCGCTTATTTTGCCAACTCTGGTGCCGAGGCGAACGAAGCAGCACTTAAGCTGGCACGTCGCTATGCGCTGGAGAAGTTCGGTGAGCACAAGCAACAGATTATCGCATTCAACCAGGGCTTCCACGGACGTACTTTCTTTACCGTTACAGTAGGTGGTCAGGCGGCCTATTCCGACGGATTTGGTCCTAAGCCAGGCGCTATCGACCACTGTGCCTACAATGATTTAGCTGCGTTTGAAGCGCTGATTTCAGACAATACCTGTGCAGTAATGATGGAACCTTTACAAGGTGAAGGCGGTATCATCTCTCCTACTCCCGAATTTATTAAGGGTGTGCGTGAACTGTGTAGCAAGCACAACGCACTGTTAATTTTTGACGAAGTGCAGTCAGGTGTGGGCCGTACCGGTCATTTATATGCTTACATGGGAGTGGGCGTTACCCCTGACATATTAACGTCAGCCAAGTCATTAGGCGGCGGTTTCCCAATTGGTGCCATGTTGACTACCACTGAAATTGCCTCACACCTGAAACCGGGTACGCACGGCAGTACTTACGGTGGTAATCCATTAGCTTGTGCAGTAGCCGAGCGCACATTCGACATCGTGAATGATCCGGCGGTACTGGAAGGCGTAAAACGCAAGGAACAGTTGTTCCGCGATACGCTGGCAACCATCAATAATAAGCACAAAGTGTTTAGCGAAATTCGCGGTAAAGGCATGCTGCTAGGCTGTGCGTTAAACGAAGATTTTGCTGGTCAGTCCCGGGCTTTCCTGGACGCCTCTACTGCACAACAACTCATGTGTCTGGTGGCCGGCGCCAACGTTGTTCGTTTCGCACCTTCGCTTATTATTCCTGATGAGGATATTGCAGAAGGATTGGTGCGCTTTGAAAAAGCCATTGCCAGCGTAGTCGCTGCCAAGTAACGGTAAGTGAGCTGAGCATGTACATTATTCGCCCCATACAACAAAGCGATTATCCTGCGCTGTATGCGATTGCAGTGGAATCCGGCATTGGCTTCACGTCATTGCCGGTGAACGAAAGCTTATTGCAGCGCAAAATCGACAGGTCAACCAGCTCTTTTGGTAAGGATGTGTCCGAGCCTCACAGCGAATCCTATTTGTTTGTCATGGAAGATGTCACTACTGGTGAAGTAGTAGGTACAGCAGGTATAGAAGCCGCCGTTGGTACCGATGACGCGTTTTACCATTATCATGTTGGTAAGGTAGTACACGCGTCGCGCGAATTGAACATTCACAACACGGTAGAGATCCTGACGTTTTGTAACGACTACACCGGCGTAAGTGAAATTTGTACGCTGTTCTTACGTGAAAGTGCCCGTAAAGGCCTCAATGGCCGGTTCCTTTCTAAAGTGCGATTCCTGTTCATGCAGGAACACCGCGAACGCTTTGCCGATACCGTTATTGCAGAAATGCGTGGAGTGAGTGACGAAAACGGCCGTTCTCCCTTTTGGGAGTGGCTGGAAGCCCATTTCTTTTCAATGGATTTCCCTACCGCGGATTACCTGACCGGTATTGGCAACAAGGTGTTCATCGCCGAACTGATGCCCAAATACCCCATTTACGTAAACCTGCTGAGTCAGGATGCTCAAAACGTAATTGGTAAGGTGCACAAAAAAACCGAGCCTGCACTGCGCTTATTACAGGAAGAAGGCTTCATTGGTCGTGGATACGTAGACATCTTTGATGGCGGCCCCACGGTAGAAGCGAATTTAAGTCATATACGCACTGCGCAGCGCAGTAGGCGCGCTACAGTGCACATTGACGATCAGTCTGCCGCACAAGACGGCGAATTATGCTACATCATCAACACGTCAGTTAAAGGCTTTAGGGCCGTGGTTGCCGATGTTCAGTATGACAGTCAGGCCGATATTGCCGTGATATCTCATAAGGCCGCAGCCGCACTTAACGTTGACGAAGGCGGTGCAATCCGCTTTGCCGCGGTCACCCCGCGGGATTAACACTATTACAAGCATCAGGACAGAATTATGCCAACTACACATTTTATAAATGGTCAGTGGGTTGAGGGCCAGGGTGCCTCTATCAGCTCCACTGATCCAGCCAAGAATCACGTTTTCTGGCACGGCAACGCCGCTTCAGCCGAGCAAGTGAGCAGTGCCGTTAACGCTGCCAGAGCCGCATCACCTGCCTGGTCTGCCCTCACGGTTGAAGCGCGTCTTACCATTGTAAAGCGCTTCGGTGAATTGTTGGCCGCCAATAAATCAGAATTGGCAGCGCTCATTGCCCAGGAAACCGGCAAACCACTGTGGGAAACAGCTACTGAAGTGGCTGCCATGATTGGCAAGATCGCTATTTCCGAAAAAGCCTATTTTGAACGCACGGGTACAGTTGAAAATCCTATGCCAGTCGGTAAAGCATTTATCCGCCACAAGCCCCATGGCGTTGTAGCGGTATTTGGCCCTTATAATTTCCCGGGTCACTTGCCAAATGGTCACATTGTACCTGCGTTAATTGCAGGGAATACCGTTATATTTAAACCCAGTGATTTAACACCTGCCGTTGCTGAAGCTACTGTGAAATTGTGGGAGCAAGCTGGTATCCCGGCAGGTGTGCTGAATCTGGTACAGGGTGAAGTAGAAACTGGTAAAGCACTGGCGGCCCACCCACAACTGGACGGCTTGTTCTTCACGGGTAGCTCGCGTACCGGTAAAATCCTGCACGAACAATTTGCCGGTCATCCGGGTAAAATTCTGGCGCTGGAAATGGGTGGTAACAACCCGCTCATCATTACTGATGTGGCTGATACTAAAGCAGCCGTGCATGACATTATTCAATCTGCTTTTGTTACCTCCGGTCAGCGCTGCACATGCGCGCGTCGCTTGTTTATTCCTGCCAACCCGCAGGGAGACAACCTGATGGCTGCACTAATTGAAGCAACCAAGGCCATTCAGATTGGTCATTACGATGCCGAGCCACAACCTTTTATGGGCGCTATGGTTAGCGCGGCAGCGGCAAAGGGCATGGCTGCGGCACAGCAATCGCTGCTGGATCTAGGTGCAACTGCGTTGCTGCCACTTGTTCACACAGATGAATCAACCGGGTTTGTCACGCCGGGCATCGTTGACGTAACGGCTATCGTTGACAGCATGCCGGATGAAGAACACTTCGGTCCGCTGCTCAAAGTGATCCGCTACACCGATTTCGACACCGCGATTGCACAGGCCAACAACACCCGTTTCGGATTATCTGCCGGCTTGCTCAGTGACGCCGAATCAGACTATCAGCACTTCTTCCAGCATATCCGAGCAGGTATTGTTAACTGGAACCGTCCAATTACAGGCGCAAGCAGTGCGGCTCCATTCGGGGGCATTGGCGAAAGCGGTAATCACAGAGCGAGTGCTTACTACGCAGCCGACTACTGCGCTTATCCTGTAGCGTCAGTTGAGCTGGACAAAGTAACATTGCCGGGCACACTTAACCCGGGTCTAACAATTTAAAAATATAAAGGAACGACAGAACATCATGCACAACGATATCAGTACCCTGTTTGCCAATATGTGGCAGGATTATGTGCAAATTACCCCAAGTGCGAAGCGTATTCACGAGTTGTTGGCCGGCGAAGAAAGCAGTCCCGACATCGTGAATGATCACGTAGCGTTTCGTACATTCAACCTGGACAAAACAAACCTGGATAAGCTGGCCGCGCATTTTCTGGCACTGGGTTATGAAGCCAAGGGCGAATACAACTTCAAAGCTAAAAAGCTGGATGCCAAACACTTTGAGCACCCTGACACCACCAAGCCAAAGGTGTTTATTAGCCAATTGCGTGTGGAAGAATTGTCGGAAGGTGCTCAGCAGATCATTAAGGGGTTAGTAGCGCAGATGTCGGCAGACGTGGTAACGGCTGATAATTTCCTTTACTCAGGGCGCCAATGGCAATTATCTACTGAAGAATACCAGGCGTTAATTAGCGAGTCTGAATACGCTGGCTGGTTAGCGGCGTGGGGCTTCAGAGCTAACCACTTCACCGTGAGCGTAAATCATTTAACCCACAGTGACAGCCTTGAGCAGGTTAACACCTTACTTAAAGACGCTGGCTTTGTTCTGAATACGGTGGGCGGTGAAATAAAGGGCGGCGAGTCGGTCTTTTTGGCTCAGTCTTCTACTATGGCAGATAAAATCGACCTGGAATTCAGTGACACCACGTTAACCATTCCAAGTTGTTTTTATGAGTTCGCACAGCGCTACACTATGCCAAATGGCGAGTTGTATCAGGGCTTTGTTGAGGCCTCAGCCGACAAAATCTTCGAAAGTACCAACGCCAAATAAACTTTCCACGCGGTTATTGCCCGCCAATAGCCGCGTATTTATTCCTCCACGGCCATCGGATACCGTGCATGTTTGTAAATAAACTGGTCGTAAGGCATGGGCTTTTCAAACAAGAACCCCTGAAACGCCGAAATCCCCATCTCCTCCAGTAGCGGTATGTAAGCCGGATCATCTATTCCTTCAATAAGCACTTCATACTGCAGACTGTTTAGCATTTTCACCACGCCGGTTAACAGCGACAACGCTTTTGCAGAACGATGGATATCCCTGACCAGTGAGCGGTCAATTTTAATAATATCGAACTGAAAGGTGCGTAAATAGCTCAGCGATGAGAAACCACTGCCGAAATCATCCAGCGACAACACAAAACCGGCGTTGCGCAACTCGGTAAGTGCCCGCCAGGCATTTGATTGATCCTTTATAAAAATAGATTCTGTGATTTCTATTTCAATCAATTGCGGTGACACGACATGATCTTCACACAACGCAAGTGCCACAGCGGCAAAACCTGGTTCCAACAACTGATTAGCACTGATATTTACCGACATGGGCACACTTAAACCCTCGGCTTCCATCATGGCAATGTACTCACACGCAGACTCCAGCGCCATCAAGCCAATCTGGTCGTCCAGGCCATGTGCTTCTGCCAGGGGAATAAACGTTCCCGGACTCACCATGCCATGTAGCGGTGAGAACCATCGACACAACAGTTCAGCACCAATCATCCTGCCGGTAGAACTGAATTTACCCTGCAGGTAAAAATCCAGTGCACGCGTTCGGATTGCCCTGCGCAAATCCGTCAGCAAGGTCACCTGCTCTTTCATGCTTTCGATCAGGCCATGACAGTATACAAATACCTGGCCTTTGCCGGATGTTTTGGCCTGGTACATGGCGGCGTCTGCATTTTGAATAATGTCTTCTACACTGTCGCCATGTTCTGGGAAACTGGCAATACCAATACTGGCAGACAGGCTTATATCGCTGTCGATGAGTGCGAAGTTAAGCAATTCAAGTGACTTGATAAATGACTGGCTAGACGCGACAAATGCCTGCTGGTCTTCGCCTGGAATGGCTATCAGGAACTCATCGCCTCCCCAGCGGGTGATGATGGCGCTGTCCTCGTATATTGAACAAAGCGTACTGGCTACCGCAATTAAACAACGATCCCCTGCATCATGGCCGGCCAGGTCATTGATAGCTTTGAATCCATCCAGGTCGATGAACGCCAGCGAATAGGGTCTGTTAGACTCGGTTAAGTCTGCCAGTGCAGCATTGAGACCAAGTCGGTTTTTAAGCCCGGTTAAATCGTCGTGCGTAGCCAGTTCGCGCAGCCGCGCTTCGTTTTGCTTGCGTTCACTGATATCCCGAATCGTGGCAATCAAATACCGGGAACTTTGCTGACGAGATTCAAACATCGCCAATGATACATCCACTGGTATTAATTGCCCGGCGCAGGTAACCAGTTGCGTATCAAACTGCAGCTGTCCTAACTGTGGCAGTCGACCAAGCTGTTTTTCTGCTTCGGGTAGAAACACCGTTAGGCTTTTCTGCTCGCAATCCGATTTGGTAGTGAGTTTTGTTAACGCCAGGAATGCTTCATTTGTTTCGGTAATAACAAAATCGGTAGACAGCACCAGCATTGGCTCTCTGGAGCTCGAAAATGCCGAGGCCATTAACTGAAACGACTGCTCTGCCCGTTGCTGCTGGGTAATGTCTTTACTGGTTCCAACAATGTAACGAGCCGCACCGCTATCATCTCTTCTGAGCACTTTCCCTCTCGATCGCATCCACTGATATCCATGACGAGCCTTGATGCGGAAAGTGACTTCGATATCATCGTAAAGACTGTGTACGGCCAGTGACCACTGAAATTGTATCGCCGACATATCATCTTCGTGGATCAACGAAAGCAGCGCAATTGCGTTGTGTCTGGATTGCTTCACCTGTTTTCGATGTAAGCCAAAGGACTTAACAACAAAACTATCATCTTCAGCGTGCCACTCCCAGTAAGACTCCTGACTTGCCCACAAGGCAAGCTCCAGTTTTTCCTGATTGGCCTGACTTTGCTGGAGTGCTAAATACAGCGCCCTGCTTTTCTCCGTTAGCAGTTTTTCCGCTTGTTGCCGCGCGGCTTTCTCGCGCTTTAACCTGCGATTTAGTAACGCTATGTCTGCTCCTGGTTCCTGTGGCAAGTCTGGCACGGCTAATCCATTGTTACCCGAATAATATACGTATGGGGGGTACTTGTTGAGGTTACTTCGTGTGTTACGGTATTGCCAAGATACTTTGCCGCCCCGTCAATCAAACCCTCGGCCAGCTTGTATAAATCACGCTGAGAGTAATATTCAAGTTCGATAACATTTTCTTTGCGCGCCAGTACTTTAAAGGAAGGCAAATCGGCGTCTGGATACAACTTGCGCACCTGAACATGAATGTCATTGTCCAGACTGTCCAGTACCTCCAGTACCGTCATTTTATCTGTCATTACCTCTGCATGCGCCCCGGCGAGTACACCAAACAAATGCTCACCAAAGCCATATAGAAGTTGATCAACTGACTGACCGGTTTTATTCACCAGCACCGCAAGTATCTTCTCCATGTCGGAAAAGGGGTAATAGCCAACGGCGGTATATGCGCCCTCATTTTGCAGATTGGCCTCTACCAGCACTTCATCAGCAAACTCTGGTGAAATTTTTTCCTCTAGCATATCCACTAACGCGGTAAAGACTATCCCAAGCACAATCAACTCCTAACTTAAACAACCCTGACACAGGACTAAGTTGCATCTATTCAAAGTGTAGATGAGCACGGTAAAAGCACAAAAAAAATGCGCCTGATCGGCGCATTTTTCTTTTAATATTCTTAATTTAACAGCCGGACATGCCGTTATTCGATTTCCAGGGCGTCTACCCGTTGCAAACCGCGAGGCAGTTTGTTTCCTCTGCGCCCACGCTCGCCCTGATAATGAGACAGATCCTCTGCAGTAAGTGTCATACTGCGCTTGCCAGCAGACAATTTCACCGACCTGCCCTCTGGCACGACTGCCAACACTTTCACATATTCTTCATGAGTTTGCGCTTTGGCAGACGGGATACTGATGATCTTGTTGCCCTTACCTTTACCCAGGCTCGGTAAATCCCGAAGCGGGAACATCAGCATTCGCCCTTCGTTAGAGATAGCCAGACACCAGTCGGTTTCAAGATTTTCAACGGCCTGTGGAGCAATCACTTTGGCGCCGGTAGATAAATTGATGTAAGCCTTGCCGGCTTTATTTTTACTTACCATATCGGCAAACGTACCCACAAAACCATACCCCGCATCCGACGCAATCAGGTATTTGCTGTCGTCACTGCCCATTAACACATGAGCAAATTGCTCGCCAGCGACGATACTGAAACGTCCAGTAAGCGGTTCGCCCTGACTTCTCGCCGACGGTAAGGAATGCGCATCGCAGGCAAACGCCCGGCCGGATGTGTCCAGGAACACCACAGGTTGATTACTTCGTCCCATGGCACTGGCAAGAAACTCATCGCCCGACTTATAACTTAATGCGTTAGCGTCAATATCGTGCCCTTTAGCACAGCGCGCCCAGCCTTTCTCAGACAACACTACCGTTACCTGCTCACTGGGTACCAGCTCTTTTTCGCTCAGCGCTTTCGCTTCTGAACGCTCCACAATGGGTGAACGCCGATCGTCGCCATACTTTTCAGCATCGGCCAGCAACTCTTTCTTAATCAGCGATTTTAAACGACGATCTGAGCCAAGTAATTGTTGTAAGTGATCCCGTTCGGCAGCCAGTTCTTCCTGCTCGCCTTTGATTTTCATTTCTTCCAGTTTTGCCAGGTGGCGCAACTTTAATTCCAGAATAGCTTCAGCCTGTTTATCGCTGAGGCTAAAGCGGCGCATCAATTCCGCTTTGGGTTCTTCGTGAAAGCGAATAATCTCGATGACTTCATCGATATTCAAAAAGGCAATCAGCAAGCCTTCAAGAATGTGCAAACGCGCCAGTACTTTATCGAGACGATACTGCAAACGTCGGGTAACGGTATCTTTTCTGAACACCAGCCACTCAGACAGAATCGTACGCAGGTCCTTAACCTGGGGACGTCCATCCAGACCAATCATATTCAAATTTACCCGGTAGCTTTTTTCAAGATCCGTGGTAGCAAACAAATGCTGCATCAACTGTTCTACGTTAATCCGGTTTGAACGTGGCACAATCACCAGTCTTGTGGGATTCTCGTGGTCGGATTCATCGCGTAAATCACTTACCATTGGCAGCTTTTTAGCCTGCATTTGACCTGCAATCTGCTCGAGGATTTTCGCACCCGACGCCTGATGCGGTAATGCAGTAATCACTACATCACCATTGTCTTCGTGGTACACCGCACGCATTTTTATACTGCCACGACCAGATTCATACATTTTCTGAATTTCACTGCGCGGCGTAATAATTTCCGCTTCAGTGGGAAAATCCGGCCCCTGAATATCTTCCAGTAGTTCGAATAATTCTGCCTTGCTATTATCCAGTAACCGGGCACAGGCATTGGCTACTTCACGCACGTTATGCGGTGGAATATCGGTTGCCATACCCACCGCAATACCCGTTACCCCGTTTAACAGGATATGCGGTAAACGCGATGGCAGCACTTTAGGCTCGTCCAGCGTACCATCGAAATTAGGTACCCAATCGGTAGTGCCTTGCCCGAGTTCATTGAGTAATACTTCACTGAATTTTGACAGACGCGCTTCGGTATACCGCATAGCGGCGAACGACTTGGGATCATCCGGTGCGCCCCAGTTACCCTGGCCGTCTATCAATGGGTATCGATAAGAAAAGGGCTGCGCCATTAACACCATGGCTTCATAACACGCTGAGTCGCCGTGAGGATGGAACTTACCCAACACATCACCCACAGTACGCGCCGACTTTTTATATTTGGCGGTGGCACTGAGTCCCAGATCAGACATGGCGTAAATGATACGTCGTTGCACCGGCTTCAGGCCGTCACCGATATTCGGTAGGGCCCGGTCCATAATGACGTACATGGAATAGTTCAAATAAGCATCTTCGGTGAACTTCCGCATAGGAAGCTGTTCGATACCGTCTTGATTGATGGTGATTTCGTCGCTCATGAGTCGTTATTATTCTCGTCGTATTGCTAACGCAGGCGCGGCTGCCTCAACGTAGGTACTGATTAACCCATTGTGAGATAAACCAGCTTTAATCGCAATAGACAGGAGCGTTGCGATTGAAGCTAATTCGCTGCTTTTGCAGACAAGTGAAAGTTAGGGTTTAATAGGGATGTCTTTTTTACGACTGCATTATCAAGGATCTGAAAAATCTATGCGTAGTTTCCCGGTAATAAGGTGGTGTTTACTTCTTTTGTGCGTCATCGGCTTACCGGTTCAGGGAGCGGTGCATCTTTACGACGAAGAGCAAATGCAGTTGCTGGCCGATAATTTTTCGGTATACCGCGAAAAGCGCGAACAACTCACCATTGGTGAAATACAGAAGCTTCGCCATGAATTTATCTATCAGGCCGACGATAATCCCAATTACGGTTTCAGTGACAACGGACTTTGGTTGCACGCAGAGATCGCGAACCTCTCGCACACTGACGAGTGGGTGTTTGCACTTAATTTCAGCCAGCTAGACAAGGTTGACTTTTATATCGTGCAAAACGGCCATGTGATCGATCAGAGCCATCAGGGGAAATTCCAGCCTGAGCAACATTTCCGCATTCCCGTTTTTGCTACCTCGCTACCCGTTGGGCTTGAGGCCGAGCTATTTGTGCGGATACAAAGCAGCTCTTCTGCGTTAATTGCACCAGTTTATGTGACGTCACAAAGCAAACAAACCATTATCAGTCAGGTTGACAACCTGTTGTGGGGCTTTTTTTACGGTGGCTTACTGATCCTCGCGTTGTATAACTTTGTGCTGTTCCTGGGCTCCAGAGAGTTGAGCCTGATTGGGTATGTAATATACATCGCCGCAGTATTAATTTGGCAAATTGTATGGGGTGGTCATTTACACTTCTTTTTCCCCGATACCTTGTCTCCTATATTCTCGCCCCATACCTCATTGATATTTGTGCTCATAGGTATCTGTTCGGGCATTTTTTCACTGATATTTTTAGAAACTAAAGACAACGCGCCATCAACTCATCCGGTTGTTATAGCCTTCCTATGGCTTCAGGGCGTTATGGGCTTTGTGGCACTCATTGGAATTATGCCCCCCACCTGGGAACACAATTTAATTTATGGCATCGCCATGCTATCGATCTGCAGTTATATTGCCGCAGGTTTCGAAGCCTATCTGAAAAAATATAAACCCGCGCGTTACTTTATTTTTGCCTGGAGTATTCTGGCCACCGGCGCACTTATTGGCATGCTGAGTCTGATAGGAGCCGTGCCTTCAAACCTCTTCACTACCTATTGTTTCCAGGTGGCGGTGTTCTGCGAAGCCGGATTGTTTTCTATTGCCCTCATGGAAAAGAGCCGCAGCAGGCTTGAGAACGAAGTGTCGGAAGCCACTGACGAACTGCGCCACAATATGGAGTTAATTGAAGAACAAAACGCGCGCCTGGACATTGCCCGCAAAGATGCCATTAAAGCCAGTAATGTTAAATCACAGTTTCTGGCTAATATGAGTCACGAAATACGCACCCCACTCAACGCCATACTGGGCTTCAGTAAGGAGCTGACCAATCTTTCACTGCCTTCCGACAAAATGGAGCAGGTTCGTATTATTAATGCCGCTGCCGACAACTTGCTGACGATTGTGAATGACGTGCTGGATTTTTCGAAAATAGAAGCCGGCAAACTCAACGTAAACAACCAGCCCTTTTCTCCTAACACGCTGTTTGAGGAGATGGTTACCATTATGAGTAAGTCAGCGCATATGAAAGGTCTGGAATTTGTTTTTGAACTGGCACCGTTGCCAGAAAAGCTCATTGGCGACCTGTTTCGTATCCGGCAGGTGTTAAACAATTTACTTAGCAACGCGCTTAAGTTTACCTCTGAAGGCTATATCAAGCTATCGGTTGAAGGACGTGCGCTTCCTCACGGCATTCACGAATTAGAAATTAAAATCGAAGATACCGGAATAGGCATTAGCCGCAAGGATCGCAATAAGCTGTTTAACGCCTTCTCTCAGTTAGATGATGCGCTAAATAGAAGCTATCAGGGTACCGGACTGGGTTTGGTAATTTGTCAGGAGCTCGTGAAGCTGATGAGAGGCTCGCTGCAACTGCAGAGTACGCCAGGCCAGGGGAGTTTGTTCACCGTTCATATCCGCACTAACACGCTCAGTCAGCGTTACTCTCTGACCAGTAATCCGGAATGGCAGGATAAATACATTTTATTGTTTGATCCGCACCCGGTTAGCCGTCGTGCCACCGCTAAAATGCTCATCAGCCTGGGCGCACATGTGCACAGTGTGGAATCGCTGGATTACCTGCGCCGCACAACCGGCCATTTTGATTATTTGTTTGCAGCATTACCCAATTACAAACAATCTCGCTGGGAAATGATGCTGGAAACACTGATTGAAGTGCCTGCCGACAAACGCATTTTGTGGTTTGCAGGCGACGAGCCATTGAGTGAATATACCGCGTACATTGACGACTTCGAGGCACAAATACGCCTGCCAGTAACGCCATCTAAACTGGATGGTTTACTGCACGGTGATCACCTTATTTCCCAGTCTCCGTCGCAACCAAAAGCCAGTTCATTGCCACCTGTGCGGATTTTGGCTGTAGACGACATGGATATGAACTTAAAGCTACTGGATACCTGGCTGTCCAATTCTTCGGTTACGCTTACGCTATCAACCAGTGGTCAGGATGCCATTAAGAAATGCCAGCACAATGAATATGATTTGATCCTAATGGATGTGCAAATGCCCGGCATCGACGGCTTGCAGGCAACACGTTTAATTAAAAAATCACCGCTGAACAAGAAAACCCCCATTGTTGCGGTAACTGCCCATGCCTTCAAAGAAGAACAGGAGCGACTGTTGGCATCAGGCATGGATGATTATCTGCCCAAGCCCATTGAATACGCTACCCTTATTAACCTGATTAAACGCTGGTGTCAGCAGGGTGACAACACCACGCTGGCGCTCCCGACACTGGACTGGCAACTCGCGGTAAAACGCGCCAATCAAAATCGGGATATCGCACTGGAATTACTGGGCGATTTTGTAAGCCACCTGCCAAAATCTGTGGAAATGATTCGCACAGAATGGAATGCGCGTAATTACAAGGGCGTTCAGGACGAAATCCATCGTTTGCACGGTGCATGCTGCTATACCGGCGTACCGAAACTACAGGCACTGGCAAACAGAATTGAGAGTAATTTGAAACTGGGCAAACATTCTGAATTAGGCGAGCTGATCCCTACCATCATCCTTGAATGCGAGATAGTTTCAGCTCAGGTCAATAAATTCATTCAGGAAAACAGTAGCGATTAGGGGCTGTTGATATTTAAATAACAGCCCTTAATGCCGGGATTGCTGGCAATCCCGCAGCAAACTGACAAATGCCTCGGGAGAGCGGTCCAGTTCGCTGGCAGACAAAAACACATCGTAGCCGAATATCTGCCGTAACGTGATCATTCGGTTTGCCAGTATTGCCTTGATGCCAGTGACCACCTGGCCATCTGCCAGCTGATAAGGCTTGTCTTCAAATAAACTACTACTGTAACACCCACCGGTTGCGCAGGACTTGTCTTCACTATGCATTAACAGCGCTCGCTGCTCCATAATAAGGTGAGAAGCCAGTCGGGGAGAAATAGCCAGAATGAAGTCGTCGTAATGTTTTAACTTAAAGCCCACCATATTCAGTGGGGTTAACGACAACCCCTGCTGCACCCGCGGACAATCGATTCGCTGTATGTTATCCCACGCAATTTGCCACTGACCACAGCGATGCTGATACAGAATACGCTCACGATCCACCGACAGGCTATGTTCAGGCTCGCGAATTTTAAACCACCCAATTAGCATTGTTACAATGGCACCACTCACCATAAAGATACCAATCAGAAACAACCACTCGGGCAGCGCAATTAACATAGCTGCAGACAGCAGAAGCGCAATTGTTCCAATCAACAGCGTAGTGAGACCGTTGCGCTTAGCAGTAGACTTTATGAATATAATGTCATTGGTCGAAGACATAAAAATACACCACCATCATGATAACCGTCCAAATCACATATAAACGCATGCGTATACACACCTGACAGTCGGTTGACCACCAGCGTTTTTTCGTTGTTTGGGTCTGTCGCTGCGAAGGCGAAGACTTTTGCTGCATGTTGTATCCTTTAAACGCAAATCAGACCAATTCGGATGTTTTTTTTCCATCAATGATGGGGCGATTCAAAAATCACTAAAACTTGGCAATCTATCTGCACATCGCTATGATCCAGGGCAAAGATTATCTGCGCGTCTGTCTGCTGTTTTTGCTACACTTACCGGTGTACTTCAGGCTGCCATTAATCAGCAGTGCACAGTATATAGACTTGTTCCGTCCACCAACTTAGGCCAATCGCATCGACTATGTCCAGTTTTACCGGAAACCACATCCTATCAGTTACACAGTTTAATCGTGATGCCATTGATTTGGTATTTAATGTTGCCGAATCCATGGAGCCCTACGCCAAACGGAAGAAAAGAACATCTGTTCTTGATGGCGCAATACTGGGGAATCTGTTTTTTGAGCCCAGTACACGAACACGAGTGAGTTTTGGTACCGCTTTTAACCTGCTGGGTGGTGAAGTTCGCGAAACGACCGGCATGGATAATTCCGCACTGGCGAAAGGTGAATCGCTGTACGACACCGCTCGGGTGCTGAGCGGTTATTCCGACATTATTGCTATGCGTCATCCCGCAGCAGGATCGGTGGCGGAGTTTGCCGAAGGTAGCCGTGTGCCGGTGATTAACGGCGGAGATGGGGCTAATGAACACCCCACTCAGGCATTGCTGGATTTATTTACCATAAAGCGCGAGTTGCAATACCATAATCAAACCATTGACGGTTTGCATATCGCGATGATTGGTGATTTGCGCTATGGGCGCACAGTTCACTCCTTGTCAAAACTGTTGTGTTTATTCAAGAACATTCGTTTTACTTTGATTTCGCCCAAAGAGCTGGCCATGCCACAGAACATTTTGGACGCAATCACCGATGCTGGTCATTCGTTGCACGTAACCGAACAGTTAGAAGGTATTATGGATGCCGATATCTGTTATCAGACACGCATTCAGGAAGAGCGCTTCCCGTCGCAGGATGAAGCCAACAAATACCGTGGTAAGTTCCGTTTGAATCAGGCAATTTACACCCGTCACTTCCAGTCAAAGACGGTAATCATGCATCCTTTACCGCGGGACTCGCGTATTGAAGCCAACGAATTAGATAACGACCTGAACCTCAACCCCAACCTGGCTATATTTCGTCAGACCGACAACGGCGTGCTGGTTCGTATGGCCCTGTTTGCGCTTACCCTTGGCGTTGAAAATCTGGTGTCTAAATACGAGCGGGATGTGGTGTGGTACACCAATAAATAAGAGTTAGTAACTATGCAAAAATCAGAACAATTATTTGAACGTGCGCAAAAGACCATTCCCGGTGGCGTAAACTCACCGGTGCGCGCCTTTAAAGCCGTAGGCGGCACACCGCGCTTTATTACCAAAGCTGACGGCCCGTACATTTATGACGCCGACGGCAAACAATACATCGATTATGTGCAATCCTGGGGCCCGATGGTACTGGGTCATAACAACGCCAACATTCGCAATGCCGTTATTGCAGCGGCGCAAAACGGACTGAGTTTCGGCGCACCCACCGAAGCAGAAATCATCATGGCGGAGAAAGTCAAATCGCTGGTGCCGTCAATGGAAATGGTCCGCATGGTGAACTCAGGTACAGAGGCCACGATGTCAGCGATTCGTCTGGCCCGTGGCTTTACTGGCAAAAACAAGCTGGTTAAATTTGAAGGTTGCTATCACGGCCATGCCGACTCATTGCTGGTAAAAGCCGGTTCCGGCGCTCTCACTCTGGGCGTACCCAGTTCACCTGGCGTGCCCGCCGATGTTGCCAAACACACGCTTACTGTTGAGTTTAATAACCTCGACAGCGTGAAGGCCATCTTTGCCGAATGCGGCGACGATATTGCCTGTATTATTGTGGAGCCGGTAGCAGGCAATATGAACTGCATTCCACCCGTAGAGGGTTTTCTCGAAGGATTGCGGGCTATTTGTGACCAATACGGCGCAGTATTGATTTTTGACGAAGTAATGACCGGCTTCAGAGTAAGCCGCGGTGGCGCACAGGAACGCTACGGTATTACGCCGGATCTGACCTGTCTGGGTAAAGTGATTGGCGGCGGTATGCCGGTAGGTGCGTTTGGCGGAAAACGTGAAATACTTACCCATATTGCGCCCACAGGCCCGGTATATCAGGCAGGCACCTTGTCGGGTAACCCCATTGCCATGGCTGCCGGATTGGCGGCGTTAGAACAACTGGCCGAACCTGGACTCTACGAGAGTATTTTTGCCAGCACGCAGAAACTGGTAAATGGCTTTCAAGCGATTGCAGACGAATTTAGCATCCCGCTCACAACCAACTCAGCAGGTAGCATGTTTGGTATTTTCTTCACCGACGTGAAAAAAGTGGTGAATTATCAGCAAGCCATTAACTGTAACCAGGCACAGTTCAAGCAGTTCTATCACGGCATGCTCGACGAAGGCGTTTACCTGGCACCTGCCTCCTACGAAGCAGGTTTTGTCTCAAAGTTACATGATGATGCCATCATCACCGCAACACTGGACGCTGCACGTAAGGTATTTGCTAACTTGTAACGCAACTCACGGGGACTAAGGCAATGATATTAATCGCTCTTTTTATAAGCCTTGGTCTCTACGCACTGATTGTGACGCTGCTGTATATCAGGCAGCGTCGACTTACACAGCATATTATTACCTCTGCCACTCGTATAGTAAGCCGCCCGGCTGGTCAAATCGACGACAGCGAACAGCGATTCCTTGAAAAGGCCGATGAGGCCATGCGACTTACCCAAACATTTCAGAAATTTGTTCCCCGGCAGTTTGTGGAGCATTTTGCCAAGCACGGCAATGATACCCTGGAATTGGGCCGGGCAGCTGAGGACGAAGTGGCCATATTGCTCTGTGATATCCGCGGCTTTAGCGGCTTGTCTGAGCAAATGAGCCCACAGGAGTTAATGAACTTTCTCAATTCGTACTTCCTGCGAATGAACGACCCGATTCACCAAAACGGGGGCTTCATTGATAAGTTCATCGGCGATGCCATTATGGCGTTATTTAACCACCCCGGTGGCGATGGTCGTGCCAAGGCACTCGATGCCGTGCGTGCTGCAATCGATTTGCAGCAAGCTCTGAAAATATATAACGCGCATCGGGCCAATGTAGGTTATGCCGGTATTAGCGTAGGCGTGGGTATTCATTTTGGCCCGGTAATTTTAGGTACAGTAGGTTCAGACGATCGCATGGATACCACCGTAATAGGCGACAGTGTGAATGTGGCATTCAGGCTGGAGAGCCTGGCGCCAAAATATCACGCCGATATCGTGGTAAGTGCACAAACGTTGTCCATCATTGGTGAAGCATCAGATATTCAGTACCGGGTATTGGATTGGGTTAGAGTAAAGGGACGGCGCTCACCGGTGCGGGTTTATGAAGTACTGAACCATTTGGACGAACCGATCAGACAAAATAAACTCATGATTCAGCATGACATTGAACAGGGACTGGCATGCCGGATTGCCCGGGACTTTCCCACTGCCCTTACTCATTTTCACCGTGCACTTAGCAGAATTCCTGGAGATCCTGTGGTAAGTTACCACATTGATACGTGCCAACAACTAATGCAATTAACCATCCCGCAAGACTGGGATGGCTCCGTTTCCGCTTAGTTGTTTCTGATTGGCTTTCACTACTTTATTAGGGACGAGACGATGGATATTAACCTTACCCTGGCAGGCGAAATTATTTTTTTCGTCGCGATTACAATGGGCCTGGCAGGCTATTACCTTGGCAAGCGCAAAACAAACACCCCGGTTCTGACTGCTGTTTCCCTTGCTGTGTCTTGTATTATTCCGCTGGTTGCTTTGATTTATCTGATTGTGCTGATTAACAAGCCGGATATATCTACAAGCAGCTAAAGCGAAAGCTGTCGTCCAGCACGAGTGGCAACACCAGTGTACTAAACCCCATGGCATTAGCCTGTTCACATAAATCTGCACGTGCGGTCTCGTCGTTAACCCAACGGCTGTGATATTCGGCGTTAAACACCGCTTTGTTGGCGTTAATAAATGGCTGCAGTGCTTCACACTCGCTATATTCGAAGCACTGCTCATTTACCGCAAAATCAAAATAGGGCACTAACTCTATGATCTGGTCCAGATCATTTTTAAGGCCAATACCTAACCCTGCCGCGTGGGCTGAATCCGACAGTGCCACATTAAAAGCTAATTGATCTTCGTGAGTTAGATTAAATCCGGTATGGTTGGTATAACCGTCAACGTTATCGGGCTCAACAGCGTCGCACTCTTTACTTTTCGCCAGTTCGATACGGGAATCCATAATTGCGAGTACGCGCTCATCTCGAATATCCAACCAGCGCTCATCCTCCCAGCCATCCAGCGTATCGCCCAGTACATGTGCAGGAAACTGCGCTGCGTCTTCGCGCCATTGTTCGTATGAACCAGCTGAAAAATAACAAATCACCTGCTTTCCCTGAGAATGCAGATTCGCGATGTGTGACTCGCTGACATCGAATAAATCCACATCGTACACATCAACATCGTATTGAGTGTTGAGGTCGCCACTGAGTTGCCATTGCCAGGTAGTGCCCAGTGCGGGTGAGTACCATTCCCCCTGAACGGGAGTGGGCAGAGGAAGTGGCGCTGAAGACTGCGGATCTTCCTGACCGTTACCACCGCAACCATTTAGTGAAGTAAACACAACAACACAAAGCAACACGCGATTGAATAACAACACACAGTCCTCAAGGCCTAAAATAGAAAAAGCCGGACGGGAAGTGGACACCCGTCCGGCCTGATCACCCATTATCCATGCAGAGTAGTGCGAAGTGCCTGGATCCGCTTTTCAAGCGGGGGGTGACTCATAAACAATTCTGACATTGCTGGTTTACTGGCAATACCAAACGCCATCATCGTGCCTTCTAACTGGCTTTCCCTGTTAGACTTCAGGCGTTCCAGCGCAGCAACCATTTTATGGCTGCCAACCAATCTGGCCGAACCCGCATCCGCACGGTATTCGCGTTGACGTGAGAACCAGTAAACAATGATGCTGGCCAGTGCTCCAAAAACTATCTCCAAAATAATTACCGTAATGAAGTAAGCAAAACCGCCCATGGATTCACCTTCCTCGTCGTTACCACGAACGAAATTATCAATAATCCCCGCCACTACACGCGCCAGGAAAATAACAAAGGTGTTCACTACGCCTTGGATCAGGGCCAGGGTTACCATGTCGCCATTGGCTACATGAGACACTTCATGGGCCAGCACCGCTTCGGCTTCGTCTTGTGTCATGCTATGCAACAAACCGGTACTTACCGCCACCAGCGAATTGTTCTTGCTGGCACCGGTAGCGAAGGCGTTGATTTCCGGTGAGTCGTAAATTGCCACTTCCGGCGTAGCAATGCCTGCTTTTTCAGACTGACGACGCACGGTATCCAGTAACCAGCGCTCAGTTGCATTGCGTGGTTCAGTGATCACCACAGCGCCTGTTGATCGCTTAGCCATCCATTTTGACATAGCCAGCGATATAAACGATCCGCCGAATCCGAAGATTGCAGCGAAAATTAATAATCCACCCATACTCTGGCTGTTGATACCCAGAACGCTGAATACAACGCTCATTACAACGCTCAGCACCAACACCACAGCCAGGTTGGTGATAAGGAATAGCACTATACGTTTCATAATAACCTCTGTAATAAATAGAAACCTGCTTCTGAGATTTCCCAGACGTAGAGTATATAGGGTCAAACGTTATAAGTTAAAATCGAATATAACTTATAAATAATCAGGTAAATCCTGATTATTTACGAAGGGCTTTTACCAGCGTGACTACCGCCGGATGTGAAAGTTTGCGTTCAGGGGAAATGGCATACAGATGTTCGGTAACGCGCTCGATAGTGCCTACTTTTACCAAACCGTATTGTGTGTGAAGGTGCGCAGACAACAGTTCCGGGGCAGCAAATGCGCCTAACCCCTGCTGGGCAAATGCCAGCATAAGCGCGCTGTCATCAAATTCGGCATGTATATCGGGCTGAAGCTCCATTTCACTGAACCAACCCAACAGTTTTTGCCGAATAAGCGACTTTTTACCTTGTAATAAGAACCGCTGATTATTCAACGATTCCGGGAACCCGTTGCTTAACGATGTCGCCAGCTCCTGCGTGGCATAAACCGCCATTGAAGATTCGGCAACCAAATGACTATAGGCTTTTACATGACTACCGGTTTGAATGGGTTGGTCGGCCAGTACCATATCCAGCTTATTTACCGCCAGTTCGGCCAGCAGGCTGGTAAGCTCGCCCTCCCTGCACACCAGTTTTACCGGGAGTGTCAGCACGGGTTTCAGCATTTCATATACCAGCGTTTTAGGCAGCACGTCGGTTATCCCAACGGTAAAGCTTTGCCACTGGCTGTGTTGTTGTGTGAGTACGGCTTTGAGTTCATCACCTAACTGAAATATATCGGCAGCGTAGCCATGCACCAGATTACCTAGTTCGGTAGGCGTTAATCTGCGCGACTGACGGGTGAATAATCGTGCGCCAATGGAATCCTCCAGGGTACTAATCTGGCCACTGATGGTTTGCGGTGTGATATGCAGCAACTCACTGACGCGTGCAATACTGCCGTGCTCAGCCACCATATAAAAATAATACAGCTGATTAAAATTTACCGGTGTCATGGGCAGTGGCGACCAAAAGAATTAAAGCTTAGCTTGTTGCTTAATGTAGTTAATGGACGGCGCAAAGTAAGCGCCGCCCGATTCTGCGCTGGTAAAGTCCAGCCAGCGGTCGTAATCGCCGTCACCGGTACCAAAAATCTGGCTGTGCAGCATGCGCTTAAACGGTTGTGAACTGGCGGAACAGGTTACCGAAAATAGTCCCTGCACCATCATATCACCATAGGGCATGCCCTGTTTGAGTAACTCCGGTGTACCCATTTCGTGCGATAACAGATTAGATCTTACTGAATGTGAAGACGGACTACACTCAACGCTCGGCAGATTGTGTTCCTGAGTTGTACCCATCACCTGTTCCTGCTGCCGTTGAGACAAACTCTGCCACCGCCGTAAATCATGACGAAATCGTTGTACATGCACATAGCTCCCGCCAACAAACTCATCGCTTTCGTCTAACACGGCCACTTTCATACGCTGCATGCCGCGCGGGTTGTTGGCCGCGTACACATAACCGTTAAGGTCCCTGCCATCCAGATAACGAAATCCCTGCACATGCTCAACCAATTCGACATGGATACGCAATAACTCCATAATCTCTAAGCCAATGGCATAGCAAATATCCCATCGGTCAGCACGGATTTGAATAAACAAATCCGCAGGCGTGGCGGGCGCAATTCTGTCTTCGCACTGCATATCGGGGAAGGGCGTAAGCTCGACGGGAATGGGGCCGGGATACAACTCACTCCAGTAGCTGTTACCCACTGCAATCACACCGGACACCATGGCTTCATAGTGCTCGTTGTCGTAGTGATCAAGTACTTCCAGTACTCGCCCTAATTTGGCGCGCACCGCCTGGCTGTCTTCGTCAACCACGTTGAACATCAAATATTGTGCGTGCAGGTTTGGCTCGGCACAGATACCTTTTTGTGGTTGTGACATAAAACTCCTAATATCCCGCGGCCTGACCGTCTTTGCGGCTTTCCGAAGCGCCATAATAGACTTGTTTATCGGCATCATACAGAATGGCTTGATAGCCACCGTATATTCCCAGCTTATCAGACAACTGATGCCCCCGCTCAAATAATGTACGACGCACTTCCGTAGCAAAGCCGGTTTCCATACTCAGCTCGCCACCATCTTTCATCAGGGCACCGGTTGGGCTGCTCGAGCCTACGTGAATAAAGCGTGGGGCATCGCCTGCTTCCTGCAGGTTCATCCCAAAATCAATGAGGTTTACCACAATTTGGGCATGCATTTGCGGCTGCGTTGCACCACCCATTACACCAAAACTCAACCAGGGCTTGTTATTACGGGTTACCATCGCCGGAATAATAGTGTGAAACGGACGCTTTTGGGGTACGTAAGAATTGAAATGATTGGGTGCCAGAGTGAACAACTCACCGCGATTTTGCAAAATAAACCCTAAGCCGGGTGGCGTCATACCTGAGCCCATGCCGCGATAGTTACTTTGGATCAGTGACACCATGTTGCCGTCTTTGTCGGCTACGGTAAGGTAAATAGTATCGCCTTCCACTACACCCGCTTCGTAACGCTTCGCAGCCTTGTCGGGATTAATCAACGCGCGGCGTTGTTGCGCGTACTCTTTCGAAATAAGCGCGCCTACCGGAATCTTGTTAAACGCTGGGTCAGCGTAGTATTTGGC